>JACAEW010000206.1 GCA_013388675.1 Syntrophaceae bacterium
CCCTGGGCCCGGCCAACCCTCTTCCGGCAGGGGTAGACCCGGGAAGCTCAAAATCTTCCTCAAGCACCCACTCGATTGGGAGAAGATCTATTTTTATTTTGCCAATGATGGAGTGCCCCTCACGAAGGAGTTTTTGGTCCCGGCTTTTCCGCTCTTTGGCCTGCGGATAACGCCCCTCCCACCCGCCGGGGCGTTCGAAGGCTTGCAATTTTTTCTTGACAGGTTTTTTTAATAGGGCTAAATTGTAAACGGTTACAAAAAAATGAACCCCCAGAGCCAGAGCACCATTCGAGACGTCGCCCGGGAAGCCAGGGTTTCCGTGGCCACGGTTTCCCGCGTGCTCAACGACCCCCAACGGGTTCGACTCAAGACGCGGGAAAAAGTCCTGAAGGCCATGGACCATTGTCATTATGTTTACAATGCTCTGGCGGGCAGCCTTTCGGCGCGGAAGACGACCATGCTCGGCGTGGTCGTCCCGACCATCACCAACCCCATTTTCGCCAGGGTTACCAAGGGCATTCAAGATTATGCCGCGCAGAACGGGTATTCCATTTTGCTGGGGAATACCGACTACAACGAGGAAAACGAACTCCACCTGATCAACCTTTTCCAGGAAAAAAGAATCGACGGGGTCATTTTCAACGGCCCCTGGCGGAGCGCTCCCCTGATCCTCCGGATGAAAAGCACGAATCTGCCCTTTGTGATTACCTGGCAGAAGGTCAAAGACAAGGATGTGAATTTCGTGGCTTTTGACAATTTCCGGAGTGCCTATCATAGTGTCGAGTACCTGATCGGTTTGGGACACCGGCGAATCGGGATGATCGCCGGAAAATTCTCCATTTCCGAACGGGCCCTGCTGCGCTGGAAGGCCTATCGCAAATGCCTGGGAGACTACGATTTGCCCTATGAGCCGCGCTACGTCCTGGAAAAAGGGTATTCCTTTTCCGAGGGGGAGGAGGCCATGGCCTATTTGCTCGATCTTCCGTCCCGACCTTCGGCGGTTTTTTGCGGAAACGATATCCTGGCCATCGGGGCCATTGTGGAGGCAAAGAAGAAGGGGCTCAGAATTCCCGAAGACCTATCCATCACCGGGTTCGACAATATGGAAATCTCTGCCTTTTACGACCCCCCGCTGACAACGGTGGCGGTGCCGGCTTATGAAATGGGAAGGATGGCCGCAAAAATTTTGATCGAGAATCTTCGGGGGGAATCTTCGAAGCCTCAGCAGTATATGCTGGAGGCGCAATTGATCGTTCGGGGGTCAACGGCAAGAATTCAAAAAAAGCAGCCCGCTTTCGGCGCTCGGCCATCCGCCGAGAGCAAGCTCGCGGTTTGGTTGTCTGATGATCGTTAATCCAAGCGCTAAGAGAAAAGGAGATCTCAAATGCCCAAAGCCTACAATGGAAAAATTTTGCGAGTCGATTTGACCACTGGCCATATCCAGGTTGAAGAACCCGGAGAGATTGTTTATCGGACCTATTTTGGCGGAGGAGGGCTGGCTTCCTACTACCTGCTAAAAGAACTGAAACCGGGAGTCGACCCCCTGGGGCCGGAGAATATTCTGATTTTCGCATCCACCGCCTGCACGGGAATTCCGATTTCCGGCTGGGTGCGGTTCACCGTGGCTGCCAAATCCCCGCTCACCGGAGCCTACGGCGAGGCCGAGGCCGGCGGGTTTTTCGGGCCGGAGCTGAAATTTGCTGGATTTGACGCGGTAATCATCAAGGGCCAATCGCCCAAACCGTGCTATCTGTGGGTCCACGACGGGCAAGCGGA
Source organism: Syntrophaceae bacterium (assembly GCA_013388675.1). Lineage (GTDB taxonomy): Bacteria > Desulfobacterota > SM23-61 > SM23-61 > SM23-61 > SM23-61. Next base: position 1,777 of record JACAEW010000206.1, read on the forward strand.
GATCCGCTCCGCTGAGGCCATCTGGGGGCTGGAAACCGGCCCGGCCCAGGAAAGAATTCGCGAGGAGGTTGGGGACCCCCGGGCCCGGGTCGCCCAATGCGGCCCGGCGGGCGAAAAAATGGTCCGGTACGCCTGCGTGGTCAACGAGCTGAAACATGCCAACGGGCGGACGGGTATGGGTGCGGTCATGGGCTCCAAGAACCTGCGGGCTGTTGCCGCCCGGGGAACCCAGCGGCTGGAAATGCACGACCCGGAAAAAATGAAAGAATTGGGGAAGCTGCAGTCTGAACTAATCGCCTCCTGGGGTCCGAGTAAAGTCATGCGGAATCTGGGCACCCCCAATTTGATCATGCCGCTTAACACGGCGGGCATTCTGCCGACGAAAAATTTCCACACCGGCGCCTTCGAAGGGGCCGAGAATATCTGCGGCGAAAAGATGCGGGAGACCATTCTCAAGGCGGAAGAAGGGTGCTACGCCTGCGCCGTGCGGTGCAAGCGGGCCGTGGAAGTTCCCACGGGTCCTTACGCCACCTCGCCCGAATACGGCGGCCCGGAGTATGAAACCCTCGGTTCTCTGGGGTCGTTCCTTTGCATCGGGGACCTGGCCGCCATCGCGAAGGGAAACGAACTCTGCAACCGGTATGGGCTGGACACCATCTCCGTCGGCGTGGCCATCGCCCTGGCCATGGAATGTTATGAGAACGGGGTCTTAACCAAAGCCGATACCGGCGGATTGGATTTCCGCTTCGGAAACGCGGACGCGATGATCCAGGCCATTCACTGGATCGCCAGACGGGAGAAAGGCCTGGGCGACCTCCTGGCCGAGGGAGTCAAGAGGGCGGCGCAAAAAATCGGGAAAGGAGCCGAAAAATTCGCCATGGAGATCAAGGGACAAGAACTGCCCATGCACGATCCCCGCGGCAAGACCGGCCAGGGGTTGAGTTTCGCGCTTTCCCCAACGGGGGCGGACCATGTGGAGGCGCCGCACGACACCCCCTTTGCCCAGCCCGGGCCAATGCTCGGGAAAATCGCCCCCCTGGGACTTCTCGAACCCGTGCCCGCAAGGGAAAACGGGCCCAGGAAAGTCCGGAATTTCGTCTATCTCCAGTACCTCTGGTCCATGTTCAACTCCGTGGGGATTTGTAATTTCACCGCCGGTCCCGTGTGGTCTTTGCCCCTCAACAAGTGGCCGGAGGTGGTCTATGCCGCCACGGGTTGGGAAACCAGCCTGTTTGAACTCTGCAAGCTGGGAGAAAGAACCGTTACCATGGCGCGGGTCTTCAACTTGAGGGAAGGGTTCGGCCGGAAGGACGATACGCTGCCAGACCGAATTTACGAAGCCCTGGAAGGCGGTGCCCTGGCCGGGAAAGGGATCGACCGGAAGGAATTCGATGAGATGCTGACCCTTTACTATGAAGCCATGGGCTGGGACCCCAAGGATGGCGTTCCCACCCGGGGCAAGCTCGCGGAACTGAATCTGTATTGGCTGGATGAGTATGTAAAAGGGAAGAGGTGAGAGGCAAGGGGTAAGAGGATAGAGATCAAAGGAGAAGGGCATGATTTTTGGGTTCATCGGAGTGGGACGGATGGGCGGAGGCCTGGCGCGCAATTTGATCCGGGCAGGGAAAGAGGTTCTGGTTTTCGACCTCAGCGCAGAGGCAATCCAGAAAACCATCGAAGCGGGAAAAACGGGTAGGGCCGCCAAGGAAATAATAGAATTGGGCGGGGCCGATGTAGTCTTTACCAGTCTCCCCCTTCCCAAAGATGTGGAAGGAGTCATGCTGGGGCACAAGGGGTTGCTGGCCCGGATGAAGCCCGGGTCCGCCTACATCGACGTGAGCACCATCGACCCGAAAACTGCCCGAAAGCTTGCCGATGCGGCGGAGGCCCGAAAAATCCACTTTCTCGAATGTCCTTTGGGGAAGACCCCGGCCCATGCGGAAAAGGCCGAGGAGCCGATTTTTGTCGGCGGGAAAAAAGAAGTCTTTGAAAAAATGAAGGGGATTTTGGAGATCGTGGGAAAACCCGTCATTTACATGGGGGAAGTAGAGGCTTCCTCGGCATTCAAGCTGATCAGCAACCTGATCGGGATGACCAATTTGGCCGTTCTGTGCGAAGGACTCCGAATCGCCGCCAAGGCCGGAATCGAGACCAAGATGTTTCTGGAACTGCTTGCCGACACCGGGGGAAAAAGCTTCCAGGCCGAAGTCCGGGGCCCATGGCTCGCCAACGGCGATTTCGCCAACCGCTTCGGACTGGACCTGGCCTTGAAGGATGTGCGCCTCGGTTGCGAAATGGCGGAGGCCTGGGGGAATTCGGCCAAAGCCATGAAAGCGGCGCTCGAATACTTCCGCGAGGCCAGCGCCAAGGGATTCGGTAAGGAAGATTGCAACGCCATCTATAAAGTAATCGAGTAAAGAATGGTTGCTTCTTGCTGGTTTCCGGTTCCTGGGTGTTCATTTGAAAAGGGTAGGGGAAATTCGTGAACTGCCCCTACGGGCGGTGGGAGATTGGCGAAAAGCGCGGTTTATAGGTCCCTCATTCTTGGAGTTGCCCTTTTCGGCCTGGGCTTTGGGGCTCCTGCCTCGGGAAAGGCCGCCGTGGCACCGGTGGGGCAGCTCCCCACGGTTACGGTAAGTTTAACGCCTTCTGCCTATGCCTTACCGGTGATCTTGGTCAAGGAAGCGGGCGAGTGGGAAGATTTTGGTATCCAGGTCCGTTTGAAAATGCATGCGAATGGGGAAGAACAGCTCCGCGGGATCGGCGCCGGGGAGTGGGAGGTAGGGATCATGGACCCCTATTCCGCGGTGAAAGGGGGAAACGAGGGAGACCTGGCTATTGTGGGAATCTCCGGAGATTATGCCAGTCAGGTTCATCTCCTTCTCCCCCGCGGGACAGGGCCGCCGGGTGCCACGGAGTTGAAGAAATGGATAGAGGGAAGGCGGGTCCTCGCATCGATCCCCTCCGGGGAGCATTTTTTCATGACCGAAAGGCTAAAAAGGGAAGGGTTGGATCCCCCCGCCAACGCTTGGGTGCAAGAAAATCAAAAAAACGGGGGAGCCCCTTTTTTCCGGGGAGAAGTGCATGGGTGGCTCACCAAATCCCCGCAGGCCCTCACAGCTTTGGACCAGGGATTGGTTTCCTGGAGAGGGAAAAGCCAGAACCGGGTGTTTTTGCCCGCCTTCTTGGTGGCTGCTTCTTCGTTTGCCGACACTCGCAGGACCCTGGTAATCCGCTGGCTGGAAGGATATGCCCGCGGCCTTCGCCTGATCCGGAAGAATCCGGAGCTGGCAGCGGCGCGACTGGGACAGGTCTACCGGGAGAATCTGAAACTCGATTTGAGGAAAGAACTTCTGGAAGAGGAAGTCCGGTCCGCATTTCTTTTCGAATACCACGAGCGGGAGAAACCTTTCCGTAAGGAAGGAGAAAAGCCCAGCCCAGTTGAGCTTTTCGCCAGGTCCATGACGGGCTACCGGGAAAAATGGGAGGGCCGAAAAACATCGGAAGAACCCTCCGCTTACATCTTGACCCGCATCCTCGACGAACTTTCCGCTCTCCGGGGGGAAGCGGAAAACCAGTTCAAAAAGACCCGGGTGGCCCTGGAGGCGGCCCGGGAGGCAGGAGCCCGAGTGGATGAATACCTGAAAACCCTGGAAGAGGCCCGGGTCCAGCTTGAGGAGGCGAGGGGACGATTGACGGTGATCGGCGCTCTGTCGAACCTGGAACGAAGCGCCGAGCAGGCGAAGGTGACCCGCAAAAGGCTCAGTGATTTTCGACGGATCGAAATCGCCGTCGGGGCTATCCTGGCTCTTTATTACCTGGGTTATTATTATCTGCGCAGCAAAAGAAGGAAAGCTTAGGGCTCTTAAGCGATGGCCGTTTGGAAACGTTTTTTTTCTCCAACAGCGGGAAAAACAGAGGACCCGTAAAGTGAATAACAAGGGTCCCCGAAGAATGATCCTGGCAGCGGTTTCGGTCCTCGCGGTAATCGGGGCCTGGTTTTTTTTGACCTCGCTTGGCAGGCTGATTTCCCCGGCCTTTCTTCCTCCGCCGCAGAACATCGTGACCGATTTTTTCAGGATCCTGAGCAGTCCCTACGTGGGCCACACCCTGGTCGGCCATACGCTGGTCAGTTTGCAGATCGTGCTGGGGGGGTTCTTCTCGGCATTGGCCATCGGGATTCCCCTGGGAATCCTCATGGGATGGTTCAAGCGGATCGAAGCCATCGTGGACCCTCTTTTTCAGCTCCTTCGGCCGATTCCCCCCCTGGCGTGGATTCCCCTATCGCTCCTGTGGTTCGGAATCGGCATTCAATCCAAGATTTTTGTCATCTGGCTGAGCGCTTTTGTGCCTTGCGTGATCAACTCCTACACGGGAATTCGGCTGACCGAGCCCCTCTTGGTCAAGGCGGCATTGGGGCTGGGGGTCAAAAAACAAAGGGACCTCCTGCGCGAGGTCGCCATTCCTTCGGCCTTGCCCATCATCCTGGGGGGGGTCCGGATCGGCCTGGGTTCGGCATGGATGACCCTGGTGGCCGCCGAGCTCCTGGCTTCGGATGCGGGCCTCGGCTACATGATGCAGATGGCCCGAAGGGCGCTCGAGCCTTCGGTCATCATCCTGGGGATGCTGGTGATCGGAATTTTGGGGGCCCTCATGGCCCGGGGCCTCCGGGTCCTGGAAAAGAGGGTCTGCCCCTGGGTGAAGGAAGAGGAACACTGATTCCATGGACCGTTTTCTGGCTACCCTGGGGGAAAAGATCTACCAGGAAAAGATCGTCCTTTCCATTTCCTCGGTCCTGGGATTCCTGTTCCTCTGGCATCTGGTTACCGACCTATTCGGTCTCATGCCGGCGATCGTACTTCCATCCCCGGAAAAGGTTTTTTTCACCCTCTATGAGAAGACCCTGGTCCCGGTGGGAGAAGAGAAGCTTTTCGGTCACATCGGCGTCAGTCTGGTGCGAATCCTGGTGGGGGTGGGGATCGCCCTGGGCTTGGCGATTCCCCTGGGAATTCTCATGGGATGGTACGAAGACCTGGATTCCCTGGCGTCACCCATCATCGAAGTGCTCCGTCCCATCCCCCCCATTGCCTGGATCCCCCTGGCTATCCTCTGGTTCGGGATCGGTCTTGGGTCCAAAGTCTTCATCATTGCTATCGGGGTTTTCTTTCCCACCCTGATCAATACCTATATCGGCGTGAAATTCGTGGACCCCCTGCTCATTAAGGCGGCCAAGACCCTGGGGGCCAAAGATAAAAACATACTCTGGGAGGTTGTGGTGCCCGCGTCCGTGCCTTTGATCGTAGCCGGAGTCCGGATCGGGGTCGGGCTGGGAATGATGTGCCTGGTAGCCGCCGAATTGGTGGCTGCCTCCACGGGCCTGGGCTACCTCATCATGCTGGGGGGGGACGACCTGAAACCCGAACTCTCCATCACCGGTATGATCCTGATCGGCATCCTGGGGTTGATAGCCGATCGGATCATCCTGGGCATCGAGCGGAGGGTGATTTACTGGAAAAAGGAGTGATGGACCGGTGAATGGCGAAGGAAGGCCCGAAAAACTGAGAGCCCAAAATGTTTCCGTCCGGTTCGAAAAGGACGAAAAGAGCTTCCTGGCGGTGGACGACGTAAGCCTGTCCATCCAGGAGGGTGAATTCGTGGTCATCGTGGGGCCTTCGGGATGCGGCAAGACCACTTTTATGAATACCTTTGCCGGGTTGGTCCGACCTGCCAAAGGGAAAGTCTACATGGATGGAGAGGAAATCATCGGCCCTTCCGCGGAGCGGGGTGTAGTCTTCCAGCAGTTCGCCCTCTTTCCCTGGAAAACCGTGGCGGAGAACATCGAATTCGGGTTGAAATACCGCGGGATTCCGAAAGGGCAACGAGACGAGATCGTCAAAAAATACATCAGCTTGATCAAACTCGAGGGTTTTGAAAAGTCCTATCCTCACGAGCTTTCCGGGGGCATGAAACAGCGGGTGGCCATCGCCCGGGTATATGCCAATCGGCCCCAAGTCCTGCTCATGGATGAGCCCTTCGGGGCCCTGGATGCCCAGACCCGCACGATTATGCAGGAAGACCTGAGCGAGATGTTCTTAACGGAAAAAAGAACCGTCCTTTTCATCACCCACAGCGTGGATGAAGCCATCTACCTGGGCGACCGGGTGGTCATCATGACCGCCCGTCCGGGAAAGATCAAAAAGATCATTCCCATCAGCCGGGATAACCTGATTCCCAACCGCCGCCAGATGAGGTATGACGACGTGGTGAACCTGAAGGAGTTCCTGGACCTCAAAGGGGACGTCTGGGGAATGATCAAAGCCGAGATCCTGGAGAAGCATATTCTTTGATAGGCAAGCCCCGGCGAGGTGCAAGCCGAGGTCAAGGTCAAGCGATGAGCGGCCCGATCACGAAAGGGGGTGGTCCGGAGAACGACCGGGTCGAACATTCGAATTCACCGCCGATAAAGGGCAAAGCGGTAAGGGCCCTGGAAGAAAAATTCGAAAAGGAAAGGAGAAGAAAGGATGAAGCGAAAAGGATTCTTGAAATTGGGAACGATGACCCTGACGACCTTTGTGGTGCTGGCCATGGCCGCGGCTGGTTTCGGCCAGCAGAAGGAACTGCCCCTGGTTCGGGCGAGCCACCAGCCCTGTATGCATGCCTTGCCCACCATTCTGGCCTCCACCTTCAACTGGTGGGACGAAATCGGGATCCGGGTTTCCTTCCACTATTTCGTCTCGGGTATGCCCCAGGTGGAAGCGGGGCAGGCGGGAGAGTGGGACGTAGGGGCCATTGGAACGGTTCCCTGCCTTTTTGCCGGGATTAAATACAAGCAGCCGCTGATCGCCATCTCCAACGATGAATCGGTGACCAACAACCTCATGGTCCGGCCAGACGCCTTCAATACCTGGCTGAAGGACCCGAAGAAGGACCTTAGGGGAAAGACTTTTCTGGTCTCCACCATCTCAACCGGGCATTATGCCGTGGTGGCTTACCTGAAGAAGATCGGGCTCAAGGAAAGCGATGTGAAGATCGTCCACATGGAGCAATCGGCCATTCTTTCCGCGTTTCTGTCGGGCCAGGGAGACGTGGCCCAGACATGGGCGCCTTTCAACTACATGATGGAAGAAAAGGGGATGAAAGTTCTTTCCCACGGGAAAGACGCCGGGGTAGTGATCCCGGGGGGAGTGGTGGCCACAAAAAAATTCGCCGACGAGAAGCCGGAGCTGGTGGCCAAATGGCTCCAAGGCTATCAGCGGGGCGTCGATTTCATGATCGACAACCCCCGCGAATCGGCGAAACATCTGGGGAAATACTTCCGGGAGAAATGCGGGATCAATCTTTCCGATGAAGTCTGCCTGAAGGAATTCGAACTCCGGCCCCTTTTCCGAACCAAACAGCAACTCCGGATGTTTGAGCGGAAAGACGGAAAGATGAGCACGGTGGACAAGTGGATGGACGACTTGGCCCAGTATTTCGTCGAAGTGAAGAAGATCGATGCGAAACCCGACCCCAAGAGTTACATCAACGATAAATTCCTCCACATGGTGGACAAGGCGGCCAAAAAATAAGGGGGATCGTGCCTTTTCACCCCGGTGGGGCGCCCCGGCGCCCCATCTTTTATTTCTTTGTTGACACCCCAATCAGCCTGCCCTATAGTGGCTCAATCGATTGGCGCAGAAAAGAAGGGATTTGACCGAAGATGGACGCAAAAAGACCGAACCATTTACCCTTTAGGAAAGAAAGGAGGATTTCTGTGGGGAAAAAGATTACTCGCAGGCGGTTTTTAAAGGGCCTGGCGGCGACCGGGGCGGTTGCTTTAACCGCGGGAGTTGCCCCCCGGGCCTTCGGGCAGGCTCCGGCCAAGGGAGGGTTCGACTGGAAAAAGTTCTCCGGGTCCAAGATCCGGTTCATGAACAACACCCACGATTGGAGCACGGAAATCGTCCCCAAAGCGCTTCCGGAATTCGAAAAGATGACCGGAATCAAGGTGCAGTGGGAAGTATTGCCCGAGAATCAGTTCCGCCAGAAGCTGACCCTGGAACTCAGCGCGAACCCGGAATCCGTGGACGGATTCATGAGCCTTTCATCCTGGGATGGGGTCGCCTTCTACGAGTCCAAATGGTATGAACCCGTGGAGAAATATCTCAAGAACCCCGAGTTGACCAGCCCCGATTTCGATTTCAACGATTTCTTCCCCAACTGCGTGCAAATCGCCACGATCAAGAACACGCTGATCGGGGTCCCCCTGTACCCCGAGGTGCAGATGATTTTCTACGACAAGGAGAAATTCGCCGCCAAAAAGGTGAAGGTGCCGGAGACGATCGATGAATTCGTGGCAGCCGCGGAAAAGATGTACGACAAGCAGACGAAGTATGCGGGCTATGTAAGCCGGGGAAACGGAATTCAGGCGGTCTATACCCTGGCGCCTTTCGTTTTCGGGCTGGGAGGACGCTGGCTGGATGAAAAGGGCCGTCCCGAACTGACCAGCGAGGCGTTCATCAAGGCCCTCGAAATCTACGGCGGCACCCTGCACAAGTACGGTCCTCCGGGAATCGCCGGGGCCACGTGGGCCCAGAACCAAACCACCTTCGGCATGGGCCAGGCGGCCATGAACACGGACTCCTCCAACTTTGTTTCCACCTACGAAGATCCGAAGAAGTCGAAACTGGCCGGGAAAGTCGGCTATGCCACCGTTCCGAGGGGCCCGGCAGGCATTCGGAGCACGCTGATCGCCTGGTGTCTTTCCATCGGTTCGAAGTCGAGGCAAAAAGAGGCAACCTGGTTGTTTATCCAATGGCTGGCAAGCAAAGAGATGAACATGCGCCAGGCCAAGATGAAGATTCCCGTGGGCCGGCAGTCGGCCTGGAACAGCAAGGAATATCAATCTTCCATGCCCAAGGACTGGCTGGATTCCTTTGCCAAATCCATCCCCACCGCCGCGGTGAACCAGGCCAACCCCCTGGTCGTCCAGGTCCCCGAAACCCGGGACGCCATCGGCAAAGCTATCGTGGCCGTTATCCAGGGAGGAAAAGCCCGGGAAGAAGCCATGAAAGCCCAGCAGGAATGCCTGAAAATTCTGAAGATGAGCTGAGGATGAAAAAGCCTCTTAGCCGCAGCAACCGTTAGGGAGCCCTGCCCGGCATCCCCAACGCACCCCAGATTCATCGATAGGGGGGAGTTTCGATGTTTTGAAAGCGGCCCCGAAGTCCTAGCATGCGGTTCGGGTTTGGAAATGTTGGCCAGAATCAGGGGGGCCAAGGGGTCTGGGTGAGCCCGTTGGCCCCCTTGAGTTATAGGGTACGGATTTCATCGATGGGGTGAAAAAAATGACCGGTCGTCCCCTCGTGGATATATCTCTATCCGATTCTCCATCTCTCTGGCAAAGATTCGTGGGGGTTTGCGACCGCAACGCCTCCTGGCTGATGCCCCTTCCTTCCATGGTGGTCACTGCGCTGCTCATGGTTTTTCCCCTTTTCTATCTTCTTTATATGAGCGTCCACGATTGGATGCTCATCGGGGGCAAACCGGCGGAGTTTATTTGGTTTCAAAATTACTTGGCGCTGCTGAAGGATCAGCGGTTCCTGGATTCCTTGTGGCGGACCGTTCTTTTCATCGTCCTCGGCTTGATCGTCCAGATTCCCCTCGGGTTGGCCATCGCGGTCTTGTTTAACGAGCATTTTCCGGGGCGGGGAATCATGCGCACCCTTCTCCTTCTGCCCATGGTGGCGACCCCGGTGGCCATGGCCCTGATCTGGGTGATCATGATGGACCCCAGCCAGGGGGTTTTGAATTACTTTCTCTCCTGGTTGGGAATGGAAGGGATCGCCTGGCTTTCGGATATCAACCTGGTCATTCCGGCCCTGGTTTTGGTCGATACCTGGCAGTGGACGCCCATGGTGGCGCTGATCTGCCTCGCCGGCCTTTCTGCTTTGCCCCTGGAGCCCTTTGAGGCCGCCATGATCGACGGGGCCAATCTCTGGCAGCGCTTTTGGAGGCTCACGCTCCCGATGGTTTGGCCGACGCTTTTGGTGGCCATTCTTTTTCGGTTCATCGACCTTCTCAAAGTGATCGAACACATTTACGTGATGACCCGGGGGGGCCCGGGATTTTCGTCGGAGACCATCAACCTGTACAACTTTCTCATGGGTTTATTCTACTATCGGGTCGGTTACGGATCGACCATATCGGTGGTCATCTTTGCCCTGGTCTTGGGCGCGAGCTTGATGCTCATCCGGGCGAGGAGGACATCATGGTAAATCCCCTGAAGGTTGAAAAAGGCCCGGGAAAGAACCATCCGGGATTCCGCAGGGCCGTTCTCTTCTTTCTGGGGGTAATCGTTCTGGTCCCCTTCCTGTTTCCCTTCCTTTGGATGCTCCTGGGGTCATTCAAGCAGGAAGTGGATTTCATGGCCTACCCTCCGGTCTGGGTCTTTACCCCCACCTTGGAGAACTACCGCAACGTTTTTTTCGAAAACAATTTTGGAACCTTTGCGATCAACAGTACGATTGTGGCCGCCTTGACCACTTTCTTCGGCCTGCTATTCGGGATTCCCGGGGCCTACGCTGTGGCTCGCTACAAGCGGACCGGGTTTGCCCTGATCGTTTTGGCCGCCCGGATGGCGCCGGGAATCGCCTTTCTGCTTCCCTGGTTCGTCCTGTTTGTGCAGATGAGATTGACCAACACCTATTTCGCTTTGGTGACCACCCACTTGATCTTTACGCTTCCCATTATCCTTTGGATGATGATCGGTTTCATCGAAGCGGTCCCGCGGGAAATCGAACAAGCGGCGCTGGTGGACGGCTGCACGGTGTGGGGATCTTTATGGAAAGTGGTCTTGCCCTTGACTCTTCCCGGGATAGCCGCTTCCGGAATTCTCTGCTTCATCTTTTCTTGGAACAACTTTCTTTTCTCCGTCGTCCTGGCGGGAGAGGCGACCAAGACCTTGCCGGTGGCGGTCTTCAGTTTTTTAGGCTATCAGGCCATCAGCTGGGGGCCCCTGAGTGCGGCCGCCTCGATCATCACTTTGCCCGTCATCCTTCTTGCCCTGATTGTCCAAAAATACATCGTCCAAGGATTAGCCGCCGGGGGCATTTCCGGGTGAAATCGGAGCGCGGCGACGCCGCAGTCCGCATACCGGTATTATTTCCCAGCGGCTTCCAGGTCCTTTTAGGAGGAAACGAGATGAAAATGAATCCCTTCGCCCGGGTTTCCCATACGGTCATCGATGACGTGGGGCGGGTAAAACCCGGGGAGAACGTTCTCATTCTCACCGACACGGAGGTGAGCCGGACGATTCCCACTTCCTTGGCCGAGGCGGTTCATGCGGCGAGGGGCATTCCTTCCATCCTGGTCATGGCCCCTCCCGAATACCCGGGATGTCCCCTGCCGGGACCGGTGGAGTTTGCCGTTCAGGGAGCGGAGGTGGTGATCATGGCAACCTCCAAATCCGTGGCCCATGCCGAAATTTTCGCCCGGGAGATGAAGAGGCGAAGGCTCATCAGCATGCCGGGAATCATGGAAGGGTCTTTCCTCGACGGAGGGGGGACCGCGGATTTGAAAGTCCTGAAGGAAATCACCGAAAGAGTATCCCGGGCCCTGGAAGGCAAAAGAAGGCTGGAAATTAAAAGCGACAAAGGAACCGATGCAACGGTATTTTCCCGGGGGAAAGCCTTCTCTTATTATGCTCAGCCTCCCAGCCCGGTGGGGTTTGCCATGTTCCCGGATGGGGAGTCGGTAGTGGCCCTGCAAGAGAAGACCCTGGAAGGGCGTATCGTTATGGACGTCTTCCAGACCGGAGTCGGCCCTCTCCGGGAGCCCATCGTTTTCGAGATGAAGAAGGGGAAGGCCGTGCGGATCACGGGAGGAATCGAGGCCCAACGATTGCGCGAACTCTTGGAAAAGTACGGGGACGATCAATCTTATTTCTTCGGGGAATTTGCCCTGGGGACAAATCCCAAAGCAAGGTTTATAGGCAGCGCCGGGGAGGATAAAAAACGAATTGGGACCATCCACATGTCCCTGGGGGACGATATAGGAATCGGAGGAGAACTGAAAAGCAAACTCCACCTCGATGCCGTGATGGGGCGGCCTACCCTGGTGGCGGACGGGCAGGTTCTGATTAAAGATGGCCAGCTGCTTGTATGATTCATGCTTTTTTGCCTTGGCGAGTCGTAAGGCCGATTCATGAACCGCCCCTACGTTTTGAACCGAACCAGTGAGGAAAAGATGAGAAAGAACCCCGCCCCTAAAAAGTTAATCGAAGATTTTCTGGAAATCTCCCATCGGCTCAGGCAGGGGGGACTTACTTTCGGGGCAGGAGGGGGTATCAGCGCGCGGATTCCCCGCTCTTCGAAGGTTTTGATCAAAGGATGGGAAGTGGCCTCCGAAGATGCCCGGGAAAAGGATATTTCTCTGGTTGATCTGGAGGGGAAACAGCTAAACCACGTTAAACCATGCTTGGAGACCCATTTGCACTTGGAGACGTTGAAGGTCCGAGAGGACATCCGCGCCGTCATCCATGCTCATTCTCCCTACCTAACTTCTTTTGGAAAGGTCAAAAAACATCTCCCCAAGGGTCGTCTGAGGAATTACCCTTTCTTAAACCTGAGCACCGATTTCGCACCTTACGCCGACCCGGGATCGAAGGAACTGGCGCATTCGGTTGCCGGGCCCTTTCGAAAGGAGGAGGTCATCTGCGTAATCATGGAGGATCATGGAGTCACGGTCGTGGGCGCTGACCTCTTCAAGGCCTATTACCGCCTGGATATTTTAGAAGGGATGGCCAAGACATTTATTCTGACGGAAATTTTACTGGAGACAATTAAAAATAAATAATTATAATATTATCAATAAATTGATGATATTTACTTACTAAAAAGGTTTAAGTTTAATTTGGAGGTTATGGAATGGACCCAAAGGAGATAAATAGAGTTGCCCTGGTTGGAAGCGGGACCATGGGCCCCGGCATCGCCCAGACTTTTGCCCGGGCGGGGCTGGAGGTCTTTCTGGTGGACATAAGGCAGGAGATCCTGGATAAAGGAATGGAGCGCATCGGGGAGAATCTGGATGTTTTCATCGAGCTCGAGGTGATCAAACCTGGGGAAAAAGAGGCCATTTTGGGGCGCATCCAACCGACCACCGATATGGAATTCGCTTGCCGGCAGGCAGACTATTTTATGGAAGCGGTCCAGGAGGTATTGGAAAGGAAGCAACAGGTTCACCGCCAGGCGGATCAGTGGTGCCGTCCCGAGGTCATATTCACGACCAATGCTTCTCACATGCGGATGGACCCCTTGGCGATCGCCACGAAGCGCCCGGATCGGTTTGTGGGAACCCATTGGGTGAATCCTCCCCACATTATGCAGTTGGTGGAGGTCGTTCGGGGACCCTCGGCCTCTGAGGCTTCCATCCAGACGGTCTATCAATTTTTGAAAAGAGTGGGAAAGGCTCCGGTCATTTGCAAAGACTCCCTTTCGTACATCAACAATTATATCCAAAGCGCCCTGGGCCGAGCGGCTCTCGATCTCCTGGAACAGGGGGTGGCGACTGCCGAGGATATCGACCGGGCGGTGAATACCGGCTTTGGGTTTCGTCTGCCCGTTGTGGGGCCCCTGGCTTTTTTTGACATGGCGGGGCTCGATAACGTGCGGGATAGCTGGGAATATGTCAACCGCATGGGCGGGAATCTGGGACCCCTTCCCCAATTCATTCAGGACCTTGTCGATCAGGGGCACTGGGGATTAAAAACCGGCCGGGGGATCTATTCCTACTCGGAAAAAGAAACCCGGGGATTGGCCAACGAAAGAAACCGCCAGTTGATCCGCATGTTAAAAACCCTGAAACGGATCTGATTCGCCGATTTTCTTGACACCCTTTCCGCCCCCTTTCTATAATGGGATGGTGGAAGACGAAAGAGAAG
>JACAEW010000132.1 GCA_013388675.1 Syntrophaceae bacterium
ACGGTTAATCGACCGCCTGCGGGCATGGCCTCGCCCGCATTGGAAAGGATATTCAGGAAGACCTCCTTTAACTGGGACGGGTCTCCCCCGGTCCTGGGCATGGAAGGGTCCAGCCTTTTTTCGATCTGAACGTGGCGAAACGCCGGCTGGGCGCTGACCAAAGAGAGCGTCTCTTCCAGGATCCGGTTCACGTCCACATTCTCCACCTGGAGCTTTCTCTGACGCGCGAAGTCCAGAAGACCCCGCACAATATCCCGGCACCGGGCCGCCTCTTGGGCAATGGTGTCCAGTTCCTCCCGCCGGCTGTCCTGCTGTTCCAGCTTCTCCAGGATCATGTGGGAATAGAGCAGAATCGTTCCCAGGGGGTTGTTTATCTCGTGAGCGACCCCCGCGGCCAGCTGTCCCACGGAGGCCATCTTCTCCGACTGGATCAGCTGCTGCTGCGCCTCCCGGAGGTCCTTGTGAGATTCGGCCAGGCGAGCCAGGTTCTCCTCCATCTGATCAATGAGGTAAGGAAGGCACATTTCGTTCTCGGCCAGCCCCCAGTACACGGCGCTGGCCTTTTCCCTGCAGGAGGCGTATCCGCAGGCCCCGCAGTTGAGTTCATCCTCCGGTTGGACCTTGTTGGTCCGCCGCAGGATTTCCCGGATAATGTCCGGACTGGGGGTTATCAGCCTTCGGTCGTCGGGGGTGAAGGAGCGCTTCAGGGAAACGCGGGAGTACTTCCGCATGTCGGCCCGGTGGCGGTCTTCTCCTTCGGCGATAAGGCGCGACTGAACATACCGGGCCACCAAGTCCTTCCGGGAAAAGAAAGAGAGGTCATTGGGGAATCCCGGGCCGTTGATGCATCCTTCGCAGAAAAGGAGGTCCATGAATTTTGCCTCCACGGACCCCTCCTGGATTTCATTCAAAATTTGGGCACAGGCCTCTTTCCCCTCGGTGACCAGAATTTTGTTCTGGCAGACGTCCTCCTTCAAGGCCGCGCTTCGCAGCAATCCCCCGGGCACGGGGAAGATGCGGCCCAGGCGCGGCAGGGGGCCGTCGCTCGGGCTCTCCGGCAGCTTCTCCAGAACCAAACCCGCCTCCTGAAACATCCGGTCCAATTCGATAAAGGTCAGAACCGCGTCCACGTCCCCCGCTACTTGGGGGGCCTCAATCTCCATCTTCTTGGCGATGCAGGGGCCGATGAAAACCACCTTGGCTCCGGGCCGAAGGCTTCGCTTGATCACCCTTCCCATGGCCACCATGGGAGATACGATGGGCGCCAAATGGTCCACCAGGGAAGGAAAATACTTCTCGATGTAAAGGACCAACGCGGGACAGGGAGAGGAGATGTAGAGTTTGTCGGGATGCTTCTTGGCCAAACGGGCGTGGGCCTTGGCCACCAAGTCTGCCCCGAAGGCCACCTCCATGACCTCGGTAAATCCCAGATGCCGGACCGCGCTGATGATCTGGCCCGGGCTTGCCCGGGGAAAGGCCGCGGGAAAAGAGGGGGCCAGGCAGGCGATGATTTCCGTGAAATTCCAGAAGAGGTCCTTCACCGGAGCGATGGAATCTACAACGGCTTTGGCTTCCTGTCGACAAACTTTGATGCAAGACCCGCAAGCGATGCACCGATCGCCCATCACCTTGGCCTGGCCGTCTTCCACCTTGATGGCCTTGGCCGGGCATTTGCGGACACAGCTATAACAGCGGCGGCATTTTTCCTTGATGGTGGATAGGACCGTCATGGGGATTGGGGCCCTCGAAGAATCCCCGCGATCTTGGGAAAGGTGGAGGCGCCGATCTTTTTCAAACCCTCCCGGATATCCGCTTGGATGAGGGAAAAGACGGAAGGGTCCTCCAATCCCACCGTTCCCAGGACCGCCCGCATCTCCGCCGTGTCCAGCCGGTAAACCCGGCCGTCGACGCGATGCTCGTAGAAAAAATCCACCCCGGGGTTGCCGGTGATCAGAATGGCCATTGTCTCACCCAAGTCCCCCAGCGGCGCTCGGTCGAAGTGGTCCAGTTGGAAAGTGGCGACGATCCGGGTTCCCTTTCCCTCCTGGGATTGGACTTCCAAGCCCCCCCCGCATCGTTCCGCGGCCTCTTTCAGGAAAGGGATTCCCAGACCGGCCACCCGGGCCGGCCGGGTAGTATAAAATGGGTCGATGACTCTTTTTAGAATATCCGGGGGCATGCCCCGCCCGTCGTCGAGCACCTCGATCCGCAGCAGGTCCCGCTCCAGGTCTTCCAGAATCCGGACCTCCACTCTTCGGGCCTGCGCCCGAAGGGAATTCTGGACGATATCCAGAATATGCATGGAGAGTTCAAGCATCGCTCACCGCTGCCCGGTGATTCCCAGTTGGTACAGACGCCCCACGATCTCAAAGGTGGGCAGCGAGGTCCGAAAGATGGGAACCTTCTTCTCCGCGGCTTTTTCCACGGTATCCGGGTCCGGATGGGCCCCGTTGACCAGCACAATCCCTGCGAGGTCCCGCATGACCGCTATGGCCACGATATTCAGGTGCGTCTGGCGGGTGATCCACAAATCCCCCTCGACGGAGTTGGCCAGAACATCGCTCAATAGATCGGAGGAATATCCGCTCTTCACTTCCCCCTCCAACGGCGTGTTGGGAGTGGTCAGCTCGAGTTTCAGTTTTTCTGCCAGTTCTTTTAGTTTCATCGTCCCATGGGGAGATCCCTTCACCTCCGTTTCCTTTTTGACATGGACCGTCTTTCCCGCGAAGGCCTCTTTCCGGCTGGGGCCTCTGCGGGCGTCATCTGTTTCAAAAGGCTGATGCAATCCGTCTCCCGGGCCAACCCCTGGATTACATCCTCCGCCAGGGCCAGGCAACTGGGAGACCCGCAGGAGCCGCAGTCGATACCCGGAAATCGCTTGACCACTTCATCAATGCGGCGCAGTTTTTCCATGGCGACTTGAAGGTTCTCATCCAGGCGCATCCCCGGCCGGGGAGAGAGGGGGGGCTCCAGGAAATATTCCTTTCCCACATCGCCTTCTTCTTCCCTGGCCGAAAAATTCCAGTCCCGATCGTGGGCCTCCCCGGTTCGCTTGGAAAGGTGAAACCGGGCCCAGAAGGGATTTTTCACGTTCAGCGATCCTCCCAGGCACCCTCCCCGGCAGCTCCAGGCTTCGATAAAAGGAACCCCCTCCAGAAGCCCGCTTTCCGCCAGCTCCAGCACGCCCGCGACCTCCTTCACCCCGTCCACCACGAAGGGAACCTTCAAGCCCAGGGCCCGGCTCTGGCCCCCGGGAATCGCCCAATCGAAGCCCGCGAGCGGGAAGGGCCCCGCAATCCCGGAGGAACCCTTTTTTTCCTGCCCGTGCATCCAAACCTGCAGGGGGTTGTATATTTCGGCCATGGGAATCGCCCAATCATAGGCGCCCCCGGGAATTCGATTTTCCTTCGCCGCCCGGGCCTTAGCCAGGCAGGGGACGATGTAACAAAGTTCTTGTTTCGCCCCCCCCTGGAGAGTCTTACGGAAGCGGTCGGCCATGATTTCAAAAGGAGCGGCCAAGGGAACCAGGTTTTCCAGGAGGGAGGGAAACTTAACCTGCACCAGCTGCACCACGGCCGGACAGTCCGAGGATATAACCGGAAAGGTCGGACGGTCCGAGGACAGAAACTGCCCCACGGCCCGGCGATAAAGAACCAGCCCTTCGTCCATCTCTTTGGCCCGGGAGAAACCGATGGCTTCGAAGGCCTGGAGGACTTTGGGGAAAGAGACCCGATCTCCAAACTGGCCGAGTGCCGCCGGGTCCAGAATCGCCAACGAAACTCCCTTTTCCAGAACCCGGTCCAGGGGGTCGGCCTCTACCGTCCAAGCCTTCCAGGGACATACCCGGATGCATTCGCCGCAGTCGATGCAGCGTTGGGGCACCCTGCGGGCCTTCCCGCCGCGGACTCGTATGGCCTCCGTGGGGCATACCCGGAGACAATGGGTGCAGCCCACGCAAAGGTCTTCCTTCAGGGTCAGCAGGTCCCCCCGGGCCGGCCCCGCCTCCCCCCCGATCCTACTTTGGGCTTTCATTCAAATTCACTTTAAACCGCAGAGTGGTGCCCCGGTTCACTTCCGAATGAAGTTCCATCCAATCGGAATTCTTTTTGATGTTGGGAAGCCCCATCCCGCTCCCATAGCCGAGTTGTTTCACATAAGGGGGCGCCGTGGAATACCCTACCTCCATCGCTTTTGCGATATCCGGGATCCCCGGTCCCACGTCGCTTACGGTCACCTCCACGCACTGATTGTCCAGCTTTACTTGCATGGTGCCCTTGTGGGCATAAACAATGACATTCACTTCGGCTTCGTAAGCGGCGGTCGCTACCCGCCGTATGATCCCCGCGGGAATTCCCAATCGTTTCAGCCGATTCTTGATCTCGAAACAGGCCTCGCCGGCCCTCTTGAAATCCTGCCCTTGAATCTCGAATTCAGCAATCATGATCGGCGAGGAAGCCCCTTAGGAAATCAATTCCAATATCATTATTGACGTGTTGCCGGGATTTTTCAAGGCTTGTTTTGCCCCGCAACGCGGGGAGGCAGATGAGGGGGATTCCCTTTTTGCCGAAAATTCAAGAAATTCCCCAAAAGGGATAGGAAGGATACTCCGAGGGTGCAAGGGCAGGGGCGATCAGGGCTGTCCACCCTTGCCGGAGCAGAGAAACCTCCCGGCTTTCTTTTGGGCCAATTCCAGGGCCGCCTTCATTTCTTCGCCGCCCAGCAGATAAGAGACAGCCCCGTAAACGACGGCCCCCCCGCCTAGGGCGGCTCCCAGAAGGGTTATTTTTTCAACCGTAATCCCCGAGGTTTCCCAGCCCCCGGGGGAGACGATGGCGTAGGCCGTCAGTCCCATAAGGACAGCAGCGGTCATATTCTTGGCCAAAGAATGAAGCAGGCGACGGACGCCCAAGGGGCCTATTTTTTCCCGCAGAAGATAAGCCAGGAGGCCACAGTTCACCCCGGCGGCAAGAGAAGTCGCCAGGGCGAGTCCTCCGTGTTTCAAGGGACCCATGAGGATGGCTCCCAGGGTCGCGTTGGAAAGAAGGCTCACAAGGGCCACCTGGACCGGGGTTCGCGTGTCTTGCAGGGAATAGAAAACCGGGGCGATGATTCGCACTCCGGCAAAGGCGATCAGTCCCAGGGCGTAAAAGAGAAGCGCCTGGGCGGTCATTTCCGTGGAAAAGGCCGAAAAGGCGCCCCGTTGAAAAAGGACGTTGAGGATGGGGGTTCGCAGGGCGATCAAGGCCGCCATGGCCGGGAGGATGAGGAAAAAGGTCAGACGCAGGGCGAAAGACAGGGTTTCCTTCACTTCTTCCATATTCCCCCGGGCCGCCTGTTCCGCGAGGGACGGAAGGACAGCCGTGGCGATGGCAATGGCGAAAATTCCCATGGGAAACTCCAGGAGGCGGTCGGCGTAGTAGAGATAAGAAACACTCCCTTCGGGAAGGTAGGAAGCCAGGAAGGTGTTTACGATCACATTCAGCTGGGTGACGGCCAAACCCAGGATCGAAGGCGCCATGAGCGCCCCCACCCTTCTCAGCCCGGAATGGGATAGATCAAAGCGCAGTTTCAGTCGGATCCCCTGCTGACGAAGGAAAGGGAGTTGAAAAAGGAGCTGGGCCATCCCTCCCGCGAGGACGCCCAAAGCCAGAGCCATTACCGGCTCACCCAGCCTTCCCGAGAACAAAAGGGCGCAGACGATGATCGAAAGATTTAGCAGGACCGGGGCCAGCGCCGGCCCGGCAAAATGTCGTCGCGCATTCAGAACTCCCATGGCCCAGGCCACCAGGCCGATGAAAAAAATGTAGGGGAACATGACCCGGTTGAGAAGGACGGTCAGCCGAAATTTTTCCGGGTCCTGGGAGAAACCGTAAGCAATGAGCTTAACCACCCAGGGGGAAAAAAGGACCCCCAAGGCGGTCAGCAGAAGAAGGAAGAAAGCCAGGACCGTGAAGCAAACACTCACCAATTCATCGCTCTCTTCCTTTGTTTTCTGGGTCAAATAGGCGGAGTAGACGGGGAGGAAAGAAACGGTCAGCGATCCCTCCCCTACCAGACGGCGGAGGAGGTTGGGAATGCGGAAGGCCACAAAAAAAGCGTCGGTGGCGGTGCCAGCCCCGAAGAGTTGAGCCACAATCATGTCCCGGAGAAAGCCGAAAACCCGGGAAAGGAGGGTGGCCCCGCCCACGACGGTTGCAGCCCCGGTTATTCTTTTCTGAGTCTCCATTCCTTTGGCGTTGCTTAACCTTTCCTGTGCAGAATTTTTCCCCTGGATTCGGCCCTGATTTTCCGCCTAGGCCGCCGTCCCTTGGGTTGAGAACGGGTGAGCGCGAAGGAAGGGTTTCGGTTTGAACCCCCTACCATAGATGAACTGGCCTCCCCGGAAAAACCCTTGACTTTCCGGAAGACCTAATTTTTAATAAGGGATAGCATTGATGGATTCGAAAAAAGTTTGGGTTCAGGATTCGTCATTCCCGCGAAGGCGGGAATCAAATTGAAGGAGGTCCCTTGGCCACTCATGATTCTGCCCTGAAAAGGGCCCGCCAGAGCGAAAAAAGAAGGCAGCGCAATGCCTCGGTTAAATCCGCCTTGAAGACCCACGCCAAAAAGGTCCTGGAAGCGATCGATCAAAAAAACCCGGAGAACGCCCGCAAGGCTCTCTCCAGCGCCATTCCCGCCTACCAGAAAGCGGCCGGCAAAAAAGTGATCCACAAAAAGACGGCAGCCCGAAAAATCTCCCTGCTCGCCAGAAAAGTGAATTCTCTATCCTCCGGGGCCTGAAATTAGCCCCCTCCCCTTTCCCGCCGGAAAGAGGTCCTGGGCGACGGCCGATTTTCCGTCCGGTTGCCCAAAAGCCGCAAGACATATTCCTCCAGGAGGAGCCCCTTATCGCCCCGGCTTAATTTCATCCTCCGGTCCGTCTTCCAGGTGGCCGGCCAAAGCCCTTCGGGGAAGGGGGAGGCGAATGTTTTGACCTGGGTCCAGAAATCCTCCGCATGGCGGGGTGCAATTCTCAATTTTCCCTCCACTTCCTTGTTCGTCATTCCCCGGTTGCGCATCTCCTTGGCCCTCTGAATCAGGCGAAGCTGACGGACGAGAAGAGAAAAAAGGAGGATGGGCGGCTCCCCCTGCTGAAGGTTCCTGTGGAGCAGCCGGAGGGCCTCCCCCCGCTTCAGGCGCCCCACGGCGAGGGAAAATTCGAAAGGGCTCTCCCAACGGAAGTCCGTGGTCAGGGCGGAAACATCCGCCTCATGGATTCTCCGGCCTCTATCCTTCCCCAGGCTCAGCTTCTGGAGTTCTCCTAAAATCTCCCGGAGGTTCGGGCCCACCCTCTCCACCAGCAAAGCGACGGCCTCGTCCGATATGGGATGGCCCATCTGTTCCGCCTGCAGATGGACCCAGCGGACCAGGTCCCTTTCAAAGGGAGGGTAAAAAGGGACCACGGCTCCCTTTTTTTCCAGGGACTGAAAAAATTTCGCCCGAAGGTCCGCCCGAACCCCTATGAAAACCGCACAGGTCCGCGGGTTGGGATTCTGGAAGTATTCGATGAAGGGGGAAGGGGCTTTTTTCCAAATTTCATCGGCCTTTCGGATAATCACGAGTCGCCAGGGAGAGCGCACGGGGAAGGCTTGAAGGCTCGAAAGAATCGAATCCACCTCGGCCTCTTCGGCATCGAACACGGCCCGGTTAAAGTCCCGGCTGGCGGGAGAAAGAGCGAGGGTTTCGATCTTTTTCACCGCATCGTCGATCAGCCATTTCTCGGGGCCCCAGAAGTAATAGAGGGGGAGGAGGCTTCCTTTGCCGATTTCCTGGAAAAGTTCCGGCGTCTTCATGTCATTGGGTTGAGGGGGCGGGGGTTCGCGGCCGCATCAGAAGCCTCCCAGGATTTGCTCGTAGACTCTTTCAGCCAGGAGGAAGGAGATCCGACGGATGGCCTCTCGCTTGTTCTGCTCGGTGGCGTTCAGATCGGATTCCACCGGGTAATTTCGCCAATCGCTCATCTCCTCCCGGAAAAAGACCTTTCCGTCCTTCGTCCCCTGAAAGGTGAATTCCACGGTGAGGGTGGCCCGGTATTCGACGGAGACCTGAATGGAAGTGGTCACCGCAACCGGGGTGATGGTGAAAGATTTCACCGTGCCGGTTAGAAGGGCGTCCGCCGATTCCCGGGTAGCGACCGACAGCCTTTTGCTGGAGATGAATTTGGCAGTCAATGCCTGGGTCACGTCGGTCTCGACTCCGGTCTGGTCCGTCCGGTTGGCAAAGATGGGAATGGCCACCGAATGAATTCCGGGGGGAAGGTTGGTCTCCTTTCCCCGGAGCTGGTATCCGCATCCGGCCAGAAAGAGAAAAGCAAATAAGATTGTCCACTGCGCCCTTCTCAAGAGAACCCCTCAGTCCAGAACGATCATCACCCGGCACTCTTCCAGGAAGGTCCCTTTTTGGGCAAAGGGGGCCATCTTTTGGGATTCCCCTGGTCCCAGAACGATATCCGAAGGACTGGCCGGGTCGAGCTTAGACCCTTTGATGGTCAGGGGATTTTTCCCCACCCGGGGATTGGTTTGAGCAGCCGTCAAATCCCTGGCAAAAAGGGCCAACCCGTTCCGGGCAGCCTGATCCTGGGGAACATACTCACCCCGATACAGTTCCTTACCCGCTTCGTTTAGAATGCGAATAACCAGGGCGGGCCTCATCTTCAGACCCCGCGCGTCGATCACCACCCCCGTGAACGGCGGCAGGGTCGCCGGGTCCGGAAGCGGCTTTTCCACCGGTTTGGCCGGGGGCGAAGGAGGTTCAGGCCTTTTTTCCGGGGGGGACACCGTGAGTGGAGCGACCGGCTTCACTTCTTTTAACACGGTCGGCGAGGGGGTGGGCGGCGATTCGGGTTTTTTTCCCGAGGGAGGGGCCGGCTTGGGGGTTGGCTCAGCAGGGATAGAAGGGGGCGGCAAGACCCTCTTTTCCGGCTTTGCTTCCGGCGCCGGAGCGGTTGAAGGCGAAGCTCCTTTTCTCAGGTCCTCTGAGGCAGAGAGCAGGAGCGATAGAAAGTCCCCGGACAGGTCGATGGCCACGGTGACTTCGATGGCCCCGTCGGAAAGGTATTTCCGAAGGCGCCTCACCTCGACCGACCCCTGAATGAACCCCTCCGCCTGGAGGCGAATTTGGTCGTCCTTGGTAACGAAATTTTCCACCCGGGTTGCCGAATCCACCCGGACTCCCTTCAGGACCTCTAGGAGATTGCGGCGGGCATCGGACAAAGCGGCCCTTTCGGTCATCAGACGTGCCTGGGCCAGATTTCGGGAGTCCTTGGGAGGGGACCCGCTTCCCTTGGCCATGATAATCCCCTGGGACCAATTGATGACCCCGTGGCCGACTCGTTCGATCACTTCCCCGGTTTGAGCCCGGGCCGGTCCTGGTCCGAAAGCCAGGAAGAAAAAACCGAGGATTCCCCAAATGATTGCCTTCACGGTTTCCTCCCGCCAAAGGCCTCGGGTTCCGGCCTTTCCAGCCAGGGTTTCAAGTTCATCTGTCCCAGGAAAAGCGATTCCGGGGGCGGGCTCGCCCCCCACCAGTTCTCGCGGGCATCCATGAAGATGGAAGAATGGCTCTGAACGGCGAAATCGTTCTCCCGAAAATTGTTTCGATACAGCCTGGGGCGGGCTCCCCCCAGAGCAACGAGCGCTCCCGTTCCGGTATTCTGCAGGAATGTGCTGTAAGAGACCTTCGGGGCACCTTGATGCGTAACCTTCAGCCCCGCCTGGCCGTTGCGGGCAATCAGGCAGCGGTCGATTTCGGGGGAACCGTAGGCCACCTCCATACCGGTTTCGGCATATTCGATGATGCAGTAGCGGAAGAAACTGGCCACCCCGCTCTCCTTTTCGAAGCGGACGGCCGCCGGATACGCCGCCGGCGTGGGAGAGGAATTGCTGGAGGTGAAGGTGATCGTCCCATCGGGAGTCCCCCGGGCGTCGATGCCCCCATCTTTCACCACCATGGACGCCCCTGCGTTGAATTTGAGCGTAACCCCGGGTTGAATGAAGAGCGTCGCTCCCCCATCGATCGTCACTTCCCGTTCCACCACATAAGGGCTGTGGGCCAGGATGAGGAAAGAGTCCTTCTGGACCGGAGAGGCCAGGGGCGATTTCAGGATGGGAAGTTCGATGGGCCTTCCCTGGGGATAAGGGGCGTCTAGCACCCGGTGGTATTCAACCCTTCCGGAGATTTTGGAAGCGAGCTTGAAGCCGGCCTTTTCTCCCCACCAGTTTTCGAGCGCCTCCACGGGAAGGTCCCTCTCCCGGTCGTTGAAAACTTCGAACTTTCCGTTGTCGTGGATATTATTTTGAGTCAAGCGGGGCGAGGAAGAAAAAAGACGCACCCCCGCCTCCCCGTTGTTCAGGACCCGGTTTTTTTGGAGCGAAGGACTGGATTCCCGGATCAGGACCCCGTCCTTCTGGTTTCCCTGAATGTCGTTTTCTTCCAGGACCGGCGCCGCCCCTCCCAGGATCTCCACCCCCGACAGATTGGCGGAGATAACGTTTCCCTGGACCCGGGGCCTCGAAAAGGAATCCTGAATCC
The DNA here is from genome assembly GCA_013388675.1 of Syntrophaceae bacterium. Taxonomy (GTDB): domain Bacteria; phylum Desulfobacterota; class SM23-61; order SM23-61; family SM23-61; genus SM23-61. The sequence goes on from JACAEW010000132.1 coordinate 10,570, forward strand.
GGAGGCCCACCCGGTTTTTCGAAAGGTCGTTGCCCTGGATCCGGGGAGAGGAGGAAAGGCAGGTGATTCCGGCATGGGCGCCGGTGATCTTGGCGAACTGAACGGAGCTCTCTTCATTCTGGGTTCCCTGAAAGAGCAGCCCCTTCCACTCGCCCCCCACGGTGGCCGGTTCGAAGACGATTCTGTTTTTGGGGTCCCCCTGAGCCAGGAGTTTTCCCGCAACCACAAGCCCGGCCCCGTGGGAATGGACCACGGTCCCGGGCTCGATGGTCAGGGTTGCTCGAGCTTCCACCGTAACCGAATCCTCTAAAATATAAGGACTCGCCCCGGCGAACCAAGTTACATTCTCCCGAATCGATCCTTTCACCCGGGTGGGGCCTGGAGCGATCGGGGTGGCCCGAAAAGACTCCGAGGGCTTGCTTTCATTCCCCGCTAAATCCACGGCCGTGACCCGGTAAAAATAGGGGGATTCGTTGGTAAGGTTGGTATCCTTGAAAGAAGTCATCTCGGTCTTGCCAACTGCCGCAAACCCGGTCAGGGGGGTGCTGCTGCGGTAGATTCGGTATTGACCGATGTCCTTGTCCGGGCTTTTGAACCAGCTCAGCTCGACCATTTTATCCCTGCCCACCGCCTGGATTCCACCGGGAATGGCCGGGGGGATTGTATCGATGGTTACCGGACCCAGGGCGTCAACCCATTCGGCGGAGTTTCCGTGGTCGTCCCAGAGGACTCCGACGATTAAGGCTTCTTCCACAAAATCGCCGGGCAGGACCTTGTAGGACCCGGAATACATTCCCGGTTCTTCTTCCCGCAAAGGGATATCTTTTTTAAAATTGCCGATCCGGAAGGAGGCCTTTTTCCGCGGGTCCCCTTCCAGGGCCACCTTGAGCACGTCTCCCGCTTTCAGGGCGTACCGGTCTGTCCGTCTCATGCCGTCGTGGGCCATGATGGCAATGCCCGGGGGCCTCAAGGCTTGGGCAAGGGTGGGCTGGGGGATGCTGCGGACCATTTCCCGGAAAAGATCGTCGGAGGATCGCAAGAGTTCGATCTCCCGCATGTTGAAGGCGGTGCTAACCGCAGTGAGGATGAGACCCACGGGAGTGGTGGCGATTCCCCCGCCGTGTTTCCGGGAAACATCTTTCGCCCACCAGAGTTCCTTGCCGTTTTGGGGATCGATCATCCGGACCTCGGCCCCCACGGCCACCTGGGAATAGACGCCTACATAAATGCGGTCATAATGGGTGATCACTCCTTGGAGGAGGGCGTCTGCCTTGAGGATCTCCCTCAACTTCGAGGGCGGAGTTGCGGCCACCTGATCGGGGGTTTCCAACCCCGCCTGGCGAAGGGCATGGTCAATCTTGTAGAGGGGAATAGCGGTATAATTCAGGGTGCTGAAATGGCCGTGAAAGGACTTGCGGACGATGTCGAAGGCTTCTTTCTGTTCTGTCCGGTTGAGGAAGGGCAAGACCGCCACCGTTTGGGGCGGCCGGTCCTGGAGAGACTTGTCGAAGCGGTATTCGCCCTTGAAAGGGATGGTGATGGGGGGCGTGATTTTGGCCTGTTCCGTGTAAACGCAACTTTCCCCTCCGATTCCGATAAGGATGGCCGCGATTCCCCAAAGAAGCCCTTCCTTTCCCGTCATGGGCACTCTCCTTGATCATGGGCCAGAGAGCCGCAGGCCGCCGAGGAACGGTAAGACCGGGGGAAAGCGGCCCTCGGCCCCCTGCCGATTTGGGTCAGACGACCAAATTCACAAGCTTCTTGGGCACCCAGACGAACTTCTTCACGGGCTGGCCCTGCAAAACCTCCCGGACCCGCTCGTTGGCCAGCACCGCTTGTTTCACTTCCGCTTCCGAAGCGTGAACCCCCACGGTAACGCGGCTGCGCAGCTTTCCGTTCACCTGGACCACCAGGAGGACTTCTTCGTCCCGGATGGCGTTTTCATCAAACCGCGGCCAGGGCTCCTTGGACACGCTTTGTGGGTGCCCCAGGAAATTCCAGAGTTCTTCGCAGATGTGGGGGACAAAGGGCGAAAGGAGGACGATCACCGTTTCCACCGCCTCCCGCATCACCCCGGCGGTCTGGGGGTCCGGGTCTCCTCTCTTGCCTTCCATCTGGTAAAGGGAGTTCACCAGTTCCATGACCGCGCTAATGGCGGTGTTGAAGTGGAAGCGGTTTTCGATATCCTCGGTCACCCTCTTGATGGTCCCATGAATTTTGCGCCGCAGGGACCTTAAGTTTTCGGGCAGGGGGGCCTGGCTTGGCGACGCCGTCCCGGATTTCAGGACCTCGGCCCAGTCTTCCACCAGGCGCCAGACGCGGTGGAGGAAGCGGTAGGACCCCTCCACTCCCTGTTCGCTCCATTCCAGGTCCTTCTCGGGCGGGGAGGCAAAAAGGCAGAAGAGCCGCACCGTGTCGGCCCCGTATTTCTGCACCAGGAAATCGGGGTCGACCACGTTCTTCTTGGACTTGCTCATTTTCTCGGTCCGGCCTACCTGGACCGGAGCCCCGCACTTTACGCAGGTCAGATTATTCGTTACCTCCTCGGGATAGAGGAATCCGTCCTTGGAGCAGTGATGGGTTTCTTTCACCACCATGCCCTGGGTGAGGAGATTGGTGAAGGGTTCGGGAAAGTCCAAAAGGCCGAAATCCCGCAGGACCCGGGTGTAAAAGCGGGAGTAAAGCAGATGGAGAATGGCGTGCTCGATCCCGCCGATGTACTGGTCCACGGGCATCCAGTACTTCACCTCTTCCCGGTTAAACATGCCCCGGTCCTCCCGGGGGCTGCAGAAACGCTCGAAATACCAGGACGACTCCACGAAGGTATCCATGGTGTCCGTCTCCCGGCGGGCCGGCTTTCCGCACCCCGGGCAGGGAGCATTCACGAAAGAGGGGGCGTGGGCCAGGGGGGAGTCTCCCAGGCCGGTGAGTCTCACATCCTGGGGGAGGATGACCGGAAGGTCTTTTTCCGGCACGGGCACGGTCCCGCAGTGAGGACAGAATATAATCGGGATGGGCGCTCCCCAGTACCTCTGCCGGGAAATCCCCCAGTCCCTCAGGCGGTAGTTGATGGATTTCTTCCCCAGGCCTCTCTCTTCCAGGTGCTGGGCGATGGCCTCCCTGGCCTCTTCGCTGGTCATGCCGTTGAACCGCTCCGAGTTGACCAGAATTCCGTCCTCGGTATAAGCCTCGGTCATGGTTTGGGCGTCCAGGGACGGCTTCTGGGGAGGCTGAACCACGACCACCAGGTCGAGCCCGAACTTCTTGGCGAAGTAGAAATCCCTCTGATCATGGGTGGGAACGGCCATGACCGCGCCCGTTCCGTATTCCAGGAGGACAAAATTCCCGGCGAAAATGGGCATTTTCATGCCGGTTAGCGGGTTCCTGCAGTAGGCGCCGATGAAAATCCCCTCTTTTTCGTAATCGTCGGAGGTTCGCTTGATCTTATCCTGCTTCTTGATCCGCTCGACGAACTCCTGGACCTCTTTTTCCTGGGGCGTTCCCTTGGAGAGCTCCAGAGTCAGGGGGTGTTCCGGGGCCAGGGTCATGAAGGTCGCCCCGAAGACCGTATCCTGCCGGGTGGTGAAGACCGGTATAAACCCTTCCCGGTCCCAAAAGGGGAAATGAATGGTGGCGCCCACCGAGCGCCCGATCCAGTTCCTCTGCATAGTAAGGACCCGCTCGGGCCAGCCCGGGAGCTTCTCGCAGTATTCCAGCAGGTCCTCCGTGTAGTGAGTGATCTTGAAAAACCAGCCCGGCATCTCCTTCTGGGTAACCTCCTCGCCGCACCGCCAGCAACAGCCCGACTCCACCTGCTCGTTGGCCAAGACGGTCTGACACTTCACGCACCAGTTCACGAAGGAGGTTTTCTGGTAGGCCAGGCCTTTCTCGTACATCTTGAGGAAGAGCCACTGTTCCCAGCGATAGTAAGCCGGATCGCAGGTGGTCACTTCCCGGTCCCAGTCGTAACTGAAACCCATCCGGCTGAGCTGTTTTTTCATGACCGCGATGTTCTCGTAGGTCCACCGGGCGGGATGGACCCCGTGTTGAATGGCCGCGTTTTCGGCGGGCATGCCGAAGGCATCCCATCCCATGGGGTGGATCACGTTCCAGCCACGCATCCGCTTGTAACGGGCCACTACATCCCCGATGGAATAATTGCGCACATGCCCCATGTGGATCTTTCCCGACGGGTAGGGAAACATTTCCAGGACGTAATATTTTTGCCGATTCGGGTTGGCGTGGCTCTTAAAAAGCCCCTGTTCTTCCCAGATTCTTTGCCATTTTTCCTCTGTGCTCTGAGGATCGTAACGCCGATTCATCCTCTCCTCCCCAAAGGTTTACTCCCCATAAATACCATAATCATGCTAGGCCTTCAAGAATAAAGAAAACCCAAAGCTTCCAATCCCGCATCCCTCGAAAACGGCCTGCCGAATGGGGGGTGAACCTCCCGGGGATTCTTGGGTAATTATTTGAATTTATATTTATTTTTGGACAACTCCCACTTCTCATTGGGGGCGATGAAACGATGGAGTGGAAAATCTAAGGAGAGGTATAGTGGTTAAGGTCCGCATTGAGTGATCGATTGCAGATTTGGAAACTTTCGGATTGCCTGTCCCAAAGCCAAAAATCCCCCCGGGGGGTCTCTTTCATGATCGGTTCGCACTACGAAAGTGGTGGCGGTGCAGGGATTTGAACCCCGGACACTGCGGATATGAGCCGCATGCTCTGACCAACTGAGCTACACCGCCACTCCAAGAAGGGCCCTTTTTTTATAATTCGGTTTTCGGTGGGTTGTCAACTGAAAAGAAACTTTCAGCTGTCAGCCATCAGCATACAGCGAGGTGCTTTTTGGCCAACGGCCGAACGCTGGAAGGGGATCGCTACTTCGTCAGTAAATAATCCGGCTTCACATGCATCATGGCCTTGAAGATGTTCTCCTTAACTCCCCGATGATCCTGATCCAGCTTTTGGATCAATTCCTTGATGTATTTCCTTTTGGTGCGGTTCGCCGTGGGACAGGGGTTGGCTATTACCGGAAGGCCCGCTTCCCGGGCGAAGCGTTTCAGCAAAGACTCCTCCGTATAGGCCAGGGGCCGGATCAGATGGAACTCTCCCTGGAAATAAGACTGGTAGGGAATCATGGTGCTGATCTCCCTCCCGAAAAAGACGTTCAGCAGGAGGGTTTCGATGACATCGTCCTTGTTATGAGCCAGGGCGAGTTTATTGCATTGATACTCCCGGGCGAGCTCGAAGAGCTTTCGTCGGCGCAGCCGGGAGCAAAGAAAGCAGGGACTGGCCTTCCGGTTGTAGTCGCTATGCGACAGGGGGCCGATGTTGGATTTCTCGATTCGGTATTCGCCCTCCTCCTGGGCGAAAAAATCCTCCATCGCCCGAGCTGGCTGTCCGTTGGTCCCCTCGAAGCCCAGGTCCACGTAAACGCCCAGGATGAAATCCGGCTTGGGCACAAAGAGAAGGGGGCCGGTGATCAGTTTAAAAAGGGTTAGGCTGTCGGCCCCCCCCGATACGCCCACCAACACACGGTCCCCCTCCGAAAGCATGCCGTGCTTGAGAATCGCGCGCTCGAATCGCTTCCGGAGGTGGAGGTATAGCTTGCTCATTTTTTTAAAGCGATGCTGGATACCGGATGTAGATAAAATCCATTATCGAATATCTGGTATTTCAGTATCGGGTATCTTTTCTCCCCTGTCAAGAATTCGGGGTCATCGGTAGCCGAGGAGTCGGAAGGTCAGGGTAAAAAGTTTCCACCCTTCCGGCAGGTAGAAAAACAACAGGCTTTCCGGCGAGAGGGGCTTTTTTTCGGGGTCGATGTGGGAAAAGGTTTTTAGGATTTTCACGTAGATCCTGCCCGATTGGGGGGCCGCTTGGGCCAGCCGGAGGGTTTCGGTGAAAGGAATCAAGTCGTCGTCTTCCCCGTGGGCCAGAATCAAATGGGCCCGGAGGTGCTTTAATCCGGGAGATACGGACAGCTCAGCCAGGGTGGATCGAATGGCCGGGGGCAATTTTTGGATAAAGGCGTCGGTTTGGGATGGATCGGCATGGGAAAGAAGGTTTAACACGTTCCTCCCCTCCGTTCCGAGCTGGGAAATGAAGGAGTCGATCGGCGCATTTTCGTCCCGCAGCTTGAGTTTCAGGATTTTTCCCAAGACCGCCCGGTCCTCGGGCGACTCGACCCAATCCAGATTATTGGCCAGGAAGACCCATTTCCCGTACTCCTGGGGTTTTCGAAAATAGCGCTTTCCCTGGAATTCGAAATTTCCGGTGGCCAGAAAGGAAAGGACATTTTTCAGGTCGTAATAACCCCCGAAGGATACCACGAAGCGCACCTTGTCCCGGACCCCCGGCCGGCAGGCGGCGATCAGCGTGGGCCCTGCCCCGTAGCTGAACCCGAAAAGGCCGCACGAATCCGAGCGGACCTCCGGCCGGGATCGAAAATGGGAAAAAGCGGTTAGGATTTCATCCACATCCGATGGCGAGATGCGGAAGGACTTCATCCCCCGGAATTCGGGGACGATGACCGCAAAACCGGCCTGGCAAAGAACGGTCGCCAGCCGCTTCAACCGGGGGTCGTCCTTGCCCGTATCGATGACCCCGTGATTCAACAGGAGCCCTCCTCGCTTCTCTTCGGGGCTCGGGAGATAGAGGTCCGCCTGGGTGATTCCCTGGGGACCCTCCCAGGAGACTTCCTTTATCATCGGGGGACGAGAGAACCTTCCCAACCATCCCGGTCGATCGAAATTCAAAAGTTCACTCAACAAGAGAATGCTCCGGAAGGTCCGCTCCCCATAAACTCCCGCGAGAACGGCCAAAAGAGACATGAAAAATAACAGGAATAGTTTTCTTTTTTTCAATTGGAACTCAAAAGACGGGCCAGGGAGCAGAATTCTTCCAGGTTCAAAGCCTCTCCCCGGGTCCCGGGAGGGATGCCGGATGCGGCGAGGGCTTCCCTGATCCGGAGGAAGGGAAAGCCCCCCATTTGAAGGGCCCGGCTCAGGATTTTTCGGCGGTAGGTAAAAGCCGAGCGAATGACCCTTTCCAGGGTTTGTTCTTCCCCCATTTCCATTCTTGGAGCGGGCAGAATCTGGAACCTTACCACGGCCGACTGGACTTGGGGCGGGGGGGTAAAGGAGTTGGGTTTAACCCGAAAGGCAATCCGCAGGTCGGTGAAAAGCTGGGCCCAGACACCGAGAGACCCGTATTCCTTGGTCCCCGCCTTGGCGGTCAGTCTTTTGGCCACTTCGAGCTGGAGCATCAAAACGAGGAGGGAAAAGCACCGCCTTTCCTTCAGCAGGCGAAAGATCATGGGGCTGGAGATCTCGTAGGGAAGGTTGGCCACCACCTTCATTTTTCGTTTCCACCTGCGATGGGCGGCCCCGAAATCAAACTGCAGGGCATCCGCCCAGACCACCTCCACCGTCCCCACCCCGGAAAACCGTTCCTTCAGCCGGTCCGCGAGCGATGAATCGATCTCCAGGGCATAGACTTTTCTTACCCGCCGGGACAAGGGCTCGGTCAGGCTTCCCAGACCGGCGCCGATTTCCACCACCACATCCTCGGGTTCCAGGGAAGCTTCTTCCACGATCTTCCGAAGGATGTTGGGGTCGCGGAGGAAATGTTGCCCCAGGCTCTTTTTCGGGCGGAATTCCAGGTCTGGAAGTTGTTTATGAAGGGAGGCCAATTTTTTCCAACCTTCTTCTACGCCTTTCCCGCGAAAGGAGGACCAACTTTCGGGTGGCGAGATAGGTCGGCAGGATGGAAAGGGCCCCCACCACCCCTCCTCCAAAGAGGAGGGGGTAATAGATATCCCATCCGAGGTCGAGGATGGAGGGGGCGGAAAAGTCATGGATCATCAGGGATGGTCCCTGGGTCCCGGTTAGGGTTAGCCCTATTTTGTAGTCCAGGATGTAAATGAAGGGAAGAAAAAACGGGTTTCCCACCTGGCTGCCCAGGGCCGCGGCCAGCTTGCTTTTTCCCATGAGAAAAGCGATCAGAACGGCCAGAACCAGGTGCAAGGGCACCGTCGGGGTAAGCCCGATGGCTACCCCGATGGCCATGCCGCCGGCTACTTCCTCGGGCTGCCCTCGAAGGCGCACCATGCGGAGGTAGAAGAGACGGAACCAGCGTCTCCATCTTGCCGCTAAGGGCTTCCTGTACCCGTTCTTTTTCAACTTTCCGTTTTCCATCCCGAGGCCGAACCCGCACCCATGCGGGAATAGGCGTTCAGCGTCAGGTCGGCGAGAGAGCCTTCCTGAAAGAGATAATACCCCGCGACCCCGACCATGGCGGCATTGTCCGTGCAGAGAGCGGGAGGAGGAAAGCAAACGGAAATGCCGCAGCTCTCCCCTTCCTGGGAAAACTTCTCCCTCAGGCGGGAATTGCAGGCTACTCCGCCGGCCACAACCACCTGTCGGGTCCGCTCCCGACGAGCCGCCCGGAAGACCTTGGAGACCAGCGTATCCACTACCGCCTCCTGGAAAGAAGCGGCAATATCCCGGATTTGCCCCGGAGAAGGTTTTTCCCCCTTTCCTTTCACCCAGTTGAGAACGGCGGTCTTTAACCCGCTGAAACTGAAATCGAGGGACTCCGGTTCCAGAAGAGCGCGGGGGAAAGGAATGGCACTCCGGTTGCCCTCTTTGCTCAGGCGGTCGATGATCGCTCCCCCGGGATAGCCCAAGTCGAGAAGTTTGGCCACTTTATCGAAAGCCTCCCCCGCAGCGTCGTCGCGAGTTCGGCCGATCAAAGTCATCCGGGTCCGGCTTTCCGCCCGAAAAAGGCTGGTATGCCCGCCCGATACCACCAAAGCGAGAAAGGGGAAATCGAGATGGGAAGCAGAAAGAAAGATCGCCGCCACGTGGGCCAGGAGGTGATTGACGCCGGTGAAGGGAAGGTTGCAAGCAAAGGACAGGGATTTGGCCGCGGCGATTCCCACCAAAAGGGAGCCTACCAGGCCCGGGCCCTGGGTGACCGCGATCCCGTCTATCTTCTTCAGGTCCATTTGGGCTTGCAAAAGGGCTTCTTGGATCACTGGCAGGATCGCCTCGACGTGGTGGCGGGAGGCCAGTTCGGGGACGACCCCGCCGTATTTCCGGTGCAGGGAAACCTGCGAAGCCACCACGCTAGATAGAACCTTTTGCCCATCCTCGACAATGGCCGCAGCCGTCTCGTCGCAGGAGGATTCAATTCCCAATATCTTCATCGGTGGATGGATCGATCGGAAAAGCTTTTTCGCTTGCATCCCCAGCACCCAAACTTCCCAGGACATGCAAAGCGCAAAAGCCGGCCCCGGACGCCGGAAAAAGAGTCCTCCTTTCCGGAAAGCCCGGTCCGCAGGGGGAAAGGTTGGTTTCACGATACCATGACCCGAGGCTTGAGGGAAGTCCCCTGCCCTGCAAATCCAAAGCCGGACCCGGAAAAACGAATGCTTACTCAAAATTCTCCCCCGGGCCAAGACCAAGCCATAACCCAACCGGGCTTTGATTTCGGCGGGCCGGGGGCGGATTCGGCTACTATCCCAGGACAGAGGCCATCTGGAAGATGGGAAGGTACATGGCGATCACCAGGGCGCCGATGGTGGTGCCCAGGAAAACCATGAGGACCGGCTCGAGCAGGGAGGTTAGGGCCGCCACTGCCGCGTCCACCTCATCGTCGTAGAAGTCGGCGATTTTCGCCAGCATGGCGTCCAGGGCGCCCGTGGATTCGCCGACCGAGATCATCTGGACCACCATGGGCGGGAAGATCCCGCTGGTGCCCAGGGGCTCGGCAACGGTCTTTCCTTCTCCGATGCTGGTGCGCGTCTTCAGAATCGCCTTTTCGATGGTTTTGTTTCCCGAAGTGCGGGCCACAATGTCCAGGCCCTCCAGAATGGGAACCCCGCTGGAGAGCATGGTGCTCAGCGTGCGGGTGAATTTGGCGATGGCCACCTTTCGGATCAGGTTCCCTAAAACCGGCAGCTGAAGCAGGTATTGATCGACCTTTTCCCGGCCCTTTTCGGTTTTGTAGTAAGTCCGGAACCCCAAATAAAGACCCACGAAAAGGCCCAAAAAGGCCCACCAGAAGGTGCGCAGGACTTGGCTCAGGTTAATAACCAGTTGGGTGAAGGCGGGGAGGGTGCCTCCCATGTCGGCGAACATCTTTTGGAAGACGGGAATCACGAATAAAAGCAGGGCGGCCACGACCACCAAAGCCACCGCCATAACGGCGGCGGGATAGACCATGGCTCCCTTGACCTTTTTTTTCAGGTTCATCGATTTTTCGATATAAGCGGCCAGCCGGTTCAAAATGGTGTCCAGAATTCCCCCCGCTTCCCCCGCCGCCACGAGGTTGCAATAAAGATCGTTGAATACCGTGGGGTGCTTCCGCAGGGCGTCGGCAAAAGTGGACCCGGCTTCCACGTCCCCTTTCACTTTCAGCAAAGTCTCTTTGAAAAAGGGATTGTTCTGCTGGCTGGAAAGAATTTCCATGCACTGGACGAGGGGCAGGCCGGCATCGATCATGGTGGCGAACTGGCGGGTAAAAACGACGATTTCTTTTTCCCGGACCCGCTTTTTCCAGGGGAGTTTGATCCCCTTCAGAATGTCCTTGGGTTTGGTTTGGATCTTGGTGGCCTGAATTTGCTGGCGGCGGAGGGCCATCCGCACCGCCGACTCACTCGCGGCCTCCATTTCCCCCTTTTCGATCGTCCCTTTTCGGGACCGTCCTTCCCAAACGAAAACTTCCATTCCCGTCCTCCCCGTTTCCGTCTTGGTTCCGCGCTAGTCTTCCACGGTGGTTTTCAAGACTTCCTCTACGGTGGTGACCTTGTCCTTCAATTTCTGCAGCGCCGCCTGCCGCAAGGTTTTCATTCCCAGTTGAACCGCCCCTTTTTTGATCTCCCCGGCCGAGGCTCCCTGGAGGATGAGTTCGCGGACTTCCTCCCGAACCGTCAGGACTTCATAAAGGGCCACCCGGCCCTTATAGCCCGTGTTGTTGCAGCGGGCGCATCCGGCCCCTTTGTAACAGGTGAAACCGGGCAGGTCTTCCTCCGGAATGCCCAGTTTCAGGAGCATTTGAGGCGAAACCTGAACGACGGTCTTGCACCCTTCGCAAATCCTCCGGGCCAGGCGCTGGGCGACGATCAAGTTCACCGCGGAAGCGACCAAAAAGGGTTCGATGCCCATGTTCAAAAGGCGGCTGATGGTGCTGGGAGCGTCATTGGTGTGAAGGGTGCTTAAAACCAGATGTCCGGTGAGGGCCGCTTTAATGGCGATCTCTGCGGTCTCGAAATCCCGAATTTCTCCCACCATGATGATGTCGGGGTCCTGGCGCAGGAAGGAGCGAAGGCAGTTGGCGAAGCTCAGGCCGATCTCTTCATGGATTTGCACCTGATTGATGCCCATAAGGTTGTATTCCACCGGGTCCTCGGCCGTGGAGATGTTTTCCGAAAGCTGGTTCAATTCCGTCAGGGCGGAGTACAGGGTGGTGGTCTTTCCGCTTCCCGTGGGTCCGGTGACGAGCACCATGCCAAAGGGTTTGTGGATGGCGGCCTGGAATTCCTTGAGGGGCTGCTCCTCGAAACCCAGCTTGGTCATGTCCAGCTGAAGGCTGGATTTGTCCAACAGGCGCATGACCACCTTTTCCCCAAAAAGAGTGGGCAGAACGGATACCCGAAAGTCCATTTCCTTGTCTTTTCCGTATTTTACCTTAATCCGTCCATCTTGGGGAAGCCGGCGCTCGGCGATGTCCAGCTTGGACATGATCTTGATCCGGGAGGTGATGGCATTTTTCAATTTCAAGGGGGGTTTCATGAATTCATACAGGACCCCGTCGACCCGCATGCGGACCCGGAAGACCTTCTCGTAGGGCTCGATGTGAATATCGCTGGCGGACCTCTTGATCGCCTCATTCAAAATCAGGTTGACCAGCTTCACCACCGGCGCGTCTTCCACCGCCTGCTGCAGCTCGTTCACGTTGATCTCTTCCGAATCCTCCAGAAGCTCCATTTTCTCGCCTTCTTCGATATTCTCCATGATTTCGTTGAGCGTATCGGAGGCATCGTAGAAGCGGTCAATGGCCGCCTTGATGGCGCTTTCGGTCGAGACGAAAACTTCGACGTGGCAACCGGCCAGGAATTTTATGTCGTCGATGGCCAGGATATTGGAGGGGTCGCTCATGGCCACCCGAAGGGTTGAACCGACGCGTTTGATGGGGATCGCCTGGTATTTGAAGATGACATCCGCCGGGATCATCTTCGTGGCCTCGGGGTCGATTTGGACCTCATTCAGGTCGATGGCCGGCACGCCATAATGTCTGCTGAGGAAGGAAACTAGGTTCTTTTCGGTGATATAACCCATTTTCACTAGAGCGGAACCTAGCTTATTTCCGGAGATTTTCTGCTCCTGGAGGGCCTTTTCCAGTTGTACGGCGCTTATTAGGCCATTGCTGACCAGGAGGTCACCCAACCGGCCGCTCATAGGCTATATCCCCACAAATATAAAGGCTTTTTTAAAAATATAGAAGGCTGTCCGGGTCTTGTCAAGGAATTTTCAATTGATTCTAAAGGATTATCGTCACCGAGGGGTGGAATCTTAAGCCCCTCCCCATCCTTGAATGATCCCTTGGGGCTTGAGGAAATTTGCCCTCATCTATTGACAATAAACCCGAAAGGAGATAATTTCAGCCCCGGTTCTATCCCCATTCCGCTCCGAAAAAACCGGGTTGCGGGGAAAAATATCCTGAAAATTTGGGCAATGGTCCCGGTTCAAGGAAAAGCCAATTGAATCGCCTGATCCTCTTTATGGCATCTGCTGGGTACGCGGGCTTTATCCCCCGGTGCCCGGGGACTTTGGGAACCCTAGTGGGGGTCGGGGTCTATTTTTTTTATGCTCCCCTTCCCCAACTTCTTTATTGGCTCACGACGGCGGCCTTTTTCTTTCTGGCCAGCTGGGTTGCCGAAAAGGCTGAGCGGGTCTTGGCCCAAAAGGACAGCCCCAAGATCGTGATCGATGAGGTTACAGGGTTTCTGATTGCCATGGCCGGCATTCCCCCCAGTCCTGTTTTTCTTGGCCTCGGATTTCTTTTTTTCCGGGTTTTCGATATAATAAAGCCGCCTCCTTCAAGATGGGTCCACCACAATATGACCGGGGGCCTGGCCGTTGTCCTGGATGACGCCGTGGCAGGGGGATATGCGAATCTCCTGCTCCGGCTCATTTTCATTTTCTGTCCGAAATCCATTTTTCTTCCGGGAGAGTGATTTTCGGGGGAGTATTTTTTGCGAGTCGAACTTATTACCGTAGGGAACGAACTAACTGCCGGAGAAGTGGTGGACACCAACGCCGCCTTTATGGCCGCCGCGCTGTCCGAGATCGGCCTGGAAGTCGTTTTCATTACCACCACCGGCGACTCCCCCCTTTACATCGAAGAGGCTCTGCGCCAGGCCGGGGAGCGCGCCGATGCGATCGTCGTGAGCGGCGGCCTGGGACCGACCGAGGACGATATCACCGCGAAAACCGCGGCCCGCGCCTTCGGACTCCCCCTGGTCCTTCAGCAAGGGGTCCTGGAGGACCTGAAAAGAGTCTTTGCCGAGCGAAGGATGGAAATGCCCGCTTCCAATGAAAAGCAGGCCCTGTTCCCCCAAGGGGCGGAAATCATTCCCAACCCCCAGGGCACGGCCTGCGGTTTTGTTATCCGGCGCCGGGGCAAAATCTTCGTCTTCCTTCCGGGAGTTCCCCGGGAGCTGATTTCTTTGGTGAACGAAAAGGTGATCCCTTTGCTTCAGCTGGAAAGAAAGGAAACCTTCACGGTTCGGTCCCGAACCTTGAAGGTCTTCGGATATACCGAGTCGGCCATCGCCGATTTGCTCAAAGGGATCAAGCCCGAAGATTTTTCCGCCACCCTGGCCTATCTTCCGAGGTTTCCCGAAAATCATGTCAAAATCACCCTCCGGGGAAAAACCCCCGCGGAGGTTGAAGGAAACCTGGGGAGGCTGGAAAGAATCATCCGGGACCGCCTGCGGGGGCGGGTAACCGCGGCCGACGGGGAAACGCTGGAAGGGATCGTAGGCCGTCTCCTCCGAGAAAACGGGGCCACCTTGGCCGTTGCCGAATCCTGCACGGGCGGCTTGGTGGCCCATCGTCTGACCCAAGTTCCGGGCAGCTCGGATTATTTTGAGAGGTCGATTGTCGTCTACAGCAATGCGGCCAAGATTCAGATGTTGGGAGTCCCCGAAGCGTTGATTTCATCCCAAGGCGCGGTTTCCGGGCAAGTTGCGGAAAGCCTGGCCCAAAGGGTCCGGCAGGTCAGCGGAACGACGCTGGGCCTGGGGATCACCGGGATCGCCGGGCCAAGCGGGGGATCGGAAGAAAAGCCCGTGGGCACGGTATTTATCGCCTTGGCCTCCCCCAAGGGCACCGCTTCCAAACGGTATCAGCTTCCGGGGGATCGAAACCAGGTCCAAACCCTATCGGCTTACATTGCCATCGATTGGGTGAGGAGATATTTTTTCAATTTGCTCCCGGGTCTTAATCAATAAGCTTGTCGGGGGCCCCCCGCAGTTCCTTCTATGGAAACGATTCGTTCTTTCATCGCCATCGAACTTCCCGGGGAATTGGTATCCCGGTTTGAGGAGGTCCTGCGGGAGTTCCGGCGGACGGAAGCGGATGTTAAATGGATACGCCCGGAAGCCATTCATCTGACCCTGAAATTTCTGGGGTCCATTCGGCCAGAGGCGGTAGAAAAAATATCCCGGGCGCTTGCCCCGGTCGTCGCCTCTCGGGAGCCTTTTGAAGTTGGCGTCCAGGGAGTGGGATGCTTCCCCAGCCTTCGAAACCCGCGGGTGGTTTGGGTCGGCGTCGATCGGGGCAAAGATCGCCTTGTATCTTTGCAGCAGGAGGTCGAGGAGAAGATGGCCGGGCTATCCTTCCCCGCGGAAGGCCGGCCCTTTACTCCCCACCTGACTCTCGGAAGAGTCCGCTCTTCCCGGGGGAAAGCCGATTTGTCCAGGGCCGTGGAAAGCCGTAAAGGACTGGAATGGGGGAAGTTTCAGGCCCGGGAAGTCATCCTGTTCCGGAGCGAACTCAAGCCCTCCGGGGCTGTGTATAGCAAGTTAAAAAAATTTCCCCTGGGGAAACAAGAAAGAATCAACCCCTAATTTTAATGCCCAAAGGAGGTCCCATGCCCGCAGAGAGCCAAAGAGAAAAAGCCATAGACTTGGCCGTAAGCCAGATTGAACGCCAGTTCGGCAAAGGGGCCATCATGCGCCTGGGGACGGACGCCATCCTCCCGGAGATACCGGTTATCTCCACAGGCTCTCTGGCTCTGGATATTGCCCTCGGGGTGGGCGGAATTCCCCGGGGAAGGGTGATAGAGATCTACGGTCCGGAGGCCTCGGGAAAGACCACGCTCGCCCTTCACATCATCGCCGAAGCTCAAAAAAAGGGAGGGATTGCCGGCTTCATCGACGCCGAACATGCTTTGGACGTGGCCTATGCGCAGAAACTTGGGGTGAAGACCGACGACCTGCTGATCTCCCAGCCTGATACCGGGGAACAGGCGCTGGAGATTGCCGATATGCTGGTGCGGAGCGGGGCCCTCGACGTGGTGGTGATCGACTCGGTGGCTGCTCTGGTTCCCAAGGCGGAATTGGAGGGAGAGATGGGGGACGCCCACATGGGACTCCAAGCCCGCCTCATGTCCCAAGCCTTGAGGAAGCTCACCTCCACGATCAGTAAATCCAACACCTGTGTCATCTTCATCAACCAGATCCGCATGAAGATCGGGGTTTTCATGGGCAACCCGGAAACCACCACCGGCGGCAATGCCCTAAAATTTTACGCTTCCGTGCGCCTGGATATTCGGAGGGTGGGGGCGATCAAGGACGGGCAGGAGGTGATCGGCAACCGGACCCGGGTAAAAGTGGTCAAGAACAAAATGGCCCCCCCTTTTAAAGAGGTGGAATTCGATATCATGTACGGCGAGGGCATCTCCCGGGAAGGAGACCTCGTCGACCTGGCGGTAGAAAAAGAGATCATTCAAAAAAGCGGCGCCTGGTTTTCCTTCGACGACGAACGAATCGGCCAAGGCCGGGAAAACGCGAAGGTCTTTCTGAAGGAGCATCCGGAAGTGGCCCGGTCCATCGAGGAAAAGATCAAAGAACGCTTGGGCCTGCTAAAAAAGCCGAAGGAAGCCTGATCCGAATGCGGAAGGCGAAGATCGGAAGGCGGAATCAACGCCCGTTCCCGGATTTCCGCTTTCGCCTTTTCCCATTTTGCCTTTTGGAGGCCCCTTTCTTCGTATGCCCAGCGCGCCATCGAAGAAGCAAGAATCCGCCGAGACGTCCGCCTTGCGTCTTCTGGGCCGAAGGGATTACAGCCGCTCGGAGTTGCGCCGAAAGCTGACCGGGAAGGGGTTTTCAACCGAGGAGGCGGAGGGGGTACTCAGCCAGTTCGAGGACCGCGGCCTCCTGAATGATCGGCGATTGGCCCAGAGGCTGGCCGATTCCTATTCTCGCGAAAAGCTTTGGGGTCCCCAGAAGCTCCTCCAGAAACTGGTTCAGCGAGGAATCCCGGGCGAGATGGCCCGGCAGGTTCTAAACCGGGAAGAGGACGGCGGGGGGACGCGGGATCGGCTGCGGGTCGTTTTGCGGAATAAAATGAAAGGACAAGACCCCCTCTCCCTGTCGGCCCGGGAAAGGAAACGCCTGGCCAACTACCTCCACCAAAGAGGGTATGCCTGGGACGACATCTGGGAGGCTATGCAGGAAACCGGAGGGTTGCTGGAAGAATGATGAAAGGCACCGAGATTCGCCAGAAATTCCTGAAGTACTTCGAAAAGCAAGGGCATACCATCGTGAGCAGTTCCTCCTTGGTCCCCCAGAAGGACCCCACGCTTCTTTTCACCAACGCGGGAATGGTCCAGTTCAAGAACTATTTCACCGGGGAGGAGAAAGCCCCTTACCCCCGCGCCACGACCTCCCAGAAATGCGTCCGGGCCGGGGGGAAACACAACGACCTGGAGAACGTGGGCTACACCGCCCGCCATCATACCTTTTTCGAGATGCTGGGAAACTTCTCCTTCGGGGATTACTTTAAAGAAGGGGCCATTGCCATGGGTTGGGAGTTTCTCGTGGACATCCTGGGCCTTCCCGCGGATAAGCTCTGGGTTACGATCCACGAGGGAGAAAAATCCCTGGGCATCGGTCCCGACGAGGAGGCGCGACGGCTGTGGAAAAAATTCGTCCCGGAAGGGAGGATTTTAGCCTTTTCCAGCAAGGATAATTTTTGGCAGATGGGGGATACCGGTCCTTGCGGTCCGTGCTCGGAGATTGTCATTGACCAGGGACCCGGGGTGGGATGCGGGCGTCCGGAATGCGCCCCGGGTTGCGACTGCGACCGGTACCTGGAGCTCTGGAACCTGGTCTTCATGCAGTTCGAACGCTTTGCCGACGGGACGGTCAAACCTCTGCCCAAGCCGAGCATCGATACCGGCATGGGACTCGAGAGGATCGCCGCCATCGTTCAGGGAGTGGCGAGCAATTACGATACGGACCTCTTTGCCCGGATTCTACAGGCCATCGGCCAAATGGCGGGAAAACGATACGAGCCCGGGTCTGCCTCGGGGGTTTCCTTCCGGGTGATCTCCGACCATGCCCGCGCCGCCACCTTCCTGATTAGCGACGGGGTCCTTCCGTCCAACGAAGGACGGGGGTACGTTTTGCGCCGGATCATGCGCCGGGCCCTGCGACATGGTAAGAAACTGGGGATTCAGGAGCCATTCCTTTACCGGCTGACCGATGAGGTAATCGCCCTGATGGAAGATGCGTACCCCGAGCTCGGAAGCCACCGGGAGATGGTCAAGAACATGATCTCCAACGAAGAGGAGCGATTCTCGGAGACCCTGAATACGGGCCTTCGCCTGTGGAGCGAGGAGATTCGAAAGCTGAAAGAGCAGGGATCGAAGGTCATCCCCGGGGGGCTCATCTTCAAACTCTACGATACCTATGGATTCCCCCTGGACCTGACCGAAGAGATCGCCCGGGATGAAGGGTTTCCGCTGGATAAAAAGGGATTTGAAGAAGCCATGGAAGGGCAGCGGGAACGGGCCCGCGAATCATGGAAAGGCTCGGGAGAAGAGGCCCTGAAGGAGGTGTATAAATCCCTGGCGGCTCTCAAACTGAAGACCGATTTTGTGGGTTACGACAGCTTGGAGGCGGAGGGAAAAATCCTGAAAATCTTCAAGGGCGAGGCGGAGGTGGAAGGGGCCAAAGAAGGAGATGAGGTGGAGGTCATCACGGACCGCAGCCCGTTTTACGGGGAATCCGGAGGCCAGCAGGGAGACGGGGGAATCCTGTGGCGCGACGGGTCCCGGATGGAGGTGTCCCACTCGAGCCGGCCCCTGCCCGAGGTGATCGTTCATCACGGCACCATCCAATCCGGTGTCTTTCAGGTTGGGGATACGCTGAAACTCCGGGTCAATGCCCAAAGCCGGACCCAGACCGCCCTCAACCACACCGCCACCCACCTTCTGCAGGCCGCCCTGCGGCAGGTATTGGGAGACCATGTCAAGCAGGCCGGGTCGCTCGTCGCGCCCGACCGACTCCGTTTTGACTACACCCATTTTTCCCCTCTCTCCGATGAAGAATTGGACCGGGTGGAGGAGATCGTCAACTCCCGGATCCGGGAGAACCTGGAAGTGCGTGTTTCCCATATTTCCTACAAAGAGGCCCTGCAGAAGGGGGCCATGGCGCTCTTCGGGGAAAAATATGGGGAGGTAGTCCGGTTGGTTCAGGTGGGCGACGTGAGCGCAGAGCTATGCGGGGGGACCCACACCTCCCGCAGCGGGGACATCGGGCTCTTTAAGATCCTTTCCGAAACTGGCGTAGCCTCTGGAGTGCGGCGCATCGAAGCGGCCACCGGGGAATGGGCCTGGAGAGCTTTCAAAAAGGAAGCGGCCGAGCTTCGCACGATATCCAGCCTGGTAAAAGCCCGGCCGGGGGAGACGGCGGAGAAGGTCCAGCGAATCCTAAAACAACAGAAAGACCTGGAAAGGGATTACCAGGCCCTCCAGGCAAAAATCGAATCGGGAAAAACCAGAGATTTAATCTCCGCCACCCGCGAGGTGAAGGGAGTCCGGGTTCTTTCCGCCCAGGTGGATGCCAAAGACCCGAAGAGTCTGCGGGAAATCGCTGACCGCCTGAAAGACCAGATGAAATCCGGCATTGTCCTTCTGGGTGCCCAAGGGGACGGAAAAGTCATGCTCCTCTGCGCAGTGACGGCGGACCTAGCCGGAAAGTATCCGGCCCAGAAACTCGTCAAGGATATCGCCCAGATTGTGGGGGGGACCGGCGGAGGACGGCCGGACATGGCCCAGGCCGGCGGCACTCGGGTCGAAAGATTGGCGGAAGCGTTGGGGAAGATCTATGACTTGATTTAAGAGTCTTGAATCCGGGCGAAGGAGAAGAGGGAATCTCCCTTTCGCCCCGATGCGCCGGGCCGGGTTTACGGCCCCTTTTTCTTTTTGGCTTCCCTTTCCTCTCTTTCTTTCTGCTTTTTTTCTTCTTGGGCGATCTTTTTCCGGCAGGCTTCTATGAGGGGTTTGATTTTTCCTTCCAGCCCGGCATCGGGATATTTTTTCGGGATATCCTCAAAGCGGCCCAGGGCCGCCCGGTAATGATCCATCCGGTAGTAGAAATGGCCGATGGAAAACTCGTGGTCGGCCAGGTGACGCTGACAGAGCTGCATTTTGGTTTTCGCATCGGGTGCGTATTTGCTTTGGGGAAAATTTTCGACCACATAGCGAAACTGCTCCAGGGCCTTCTCCGTCACGGTTTGATCCCGGTCGATCGAAAGCATCTGCTTGAAATGGCACATTCCAATCTGATAGATGGCGTAGGGAATCTCCGGGTGCACGGGATGGAGTTTTTTAAACTCTTCGTACAGGACGATGGCCTCGGCATAATTTTTATCGAAGTAGAGGGAATCTGCCAAGCGTAGTTCGGCCAGGGGAGTGTAGGTGCTCAGGGGGAAGTCCTCCTTGAACTTCCGGAAAGCCTCGGCCGAACGTTCATACTTCTTTTCCTCGAGAAGACGCATCCCCTCTTCATAGGCAGCCTGAGGATTTGTGGCCGGTTCTTTTTTCGCAAACCAAGCGCAGCTACTGAACCCCATCAGCAGCAAGATAGACAAAAGAACCGGCAGCAGGAACTTCAACCCCCTTTTTCCATTCGCCCTATTCCTACGTTCCATGACTCCCCTTGCGCCTTTTAAAAAGCCTTGATTCAATCGATCGTCCCCATCCATCGCTGTCAATGGGGGAAAATTTCGAAGCCGGACACGAACGAGCAATGATGGAAAAACTACCGGGGGGCCCCCCGTTCCGCCGTCGCCGAGTCCGATCTAACTTTTGGGCCGTAGGTTCGACTTTACCCACTCGATGATATCTTCGGTGGAAGCTCCGGGGGTGAAAACCTCCCGGATTCCCCTCCCCTTCAGCCAGTCGATATCGTCCCGGGGGATAATTCCTCCACCGAAGACTAGGATGTCGCCCGACTGCTGCTCTTTCAATAACTCGACAACCTTTGGAAAAAGAACCCGGTGAGCGCCGGAAAGGAGGCTTAAGCCCACGGCGTCCACATCCTCTTGGATGGCAGCGGAAACGATCTGTTCGGGGGTCTGATGAAGACCGGTATAGACCACTTCAAACCCCGCGTCCCGTAAAGCCCGGGCCACCACCTTCGCCCCCCGGTCGTGTGCGTCCAACCCGGGCTTGGCAATCAGAATCCGTATCTTCCGTTCCATCTTCCCTCCCCAAAAAGGCGGTCAGCTGTCAGCGCTCAGCTTTCAGCCAAAACGGGGTTTTTAGGCTGATCGCTGACTGCTGACTGCTGAAAGCTGATCACCTCCTTAAAACATCCCCGGGTCCCGGTAGGTCCCGAAGACCTCCCGGAAGACATCGCAGATTTCCTGAAGGCTTGCATATTCTTTTACTGCCGCCAAAATGTAAGGCATCAGGTTTTCCGGGCCTTGGCAGGCCTTCTTCATGTCCTTCAGGCAAGCCTGCACGCGACCCTGGTCCCGCGTCCGCTTAACCTGCTTGAGCCGGGCAACCTGTCTTTCTTCGACTTCCGGGGCGATCTTTAAGTATTCCAGGGGCTTTTCCTCATCCACCTGGTACTTGTTTACTCCTACAACGATCTTTTCTTTTCGCTCCACCTGTTTCTGGTAGGCATAAGCGGCGTTGGCGATCTCCTGCTGCGGGTACCCCAGTTCAATGGCCCGCACAATGCCCCCCAGTTCATCGATCTTGTGAATATACTTTAAAGCCTCCTCCTCCATTCGGTGGGTCAGGGCTTCCACAAAATAGGACCCCCCCAGGGGATCGATGGTGCTGGTTACTCCGGTTTCCTCGGCGAGGATCTGCTGGGTTCGAAGGGCAATGGTCGCGGCCATCTCCGTGGGAACGGCGTACACTTCATCCAAAGAATTGGTATGAAGGGATTGGGTCCCTCCCAGAACCGCCGCCAAGGCCTCCACGGTCGTGCGGATGACGTTGTTGTAAGGCTGCTGGGCGGTAAGCGAACACCCCGCAGTCTGGGTGTGGAAACGGAGCATCCAGGACCGCGGATTCTTGGCCTGGAAACGCTCCCGCATGATTTTGGCCCAGATCCGCCGGGCGGCCCGGTACTTGGCGATCTCCTCGAAAAAATCGATATGGGCGTTGAAAAAAAACGAGAGCCGGCCGGCGAAATCGTCCACCTTCAAGCCTCGATCGATGCAGGCCTGGACATAGCCGATCCCGTCCGCCAGGGTGAAAGCCAGCTCCTGCACCGCCGTGGAGCCGGCTTCCCGGATGTGGTAGCCGCTGATGCTGATGGTGTTCCATCGGGGGACCTCTTGGGTGCAGTACTCCACCGTATCCACAATCAGCCGGACAGAGGGCCGCGGGGGAAGCATGAAAGTCTTCTGGGCGATGAACTCCTTGAGCATGTCGTTCTGGATCGTACCCCCGATTTCCCTCCGGCTAACCCCTTGCTTTTCCGCCACGGCGATGTACATGGCCAGAAGAATCGCCGCCGGGGGGTTGATGGTCATGGAGGTGGTCACTTGGTTCAGGGGAATCCCGTCAAAAAGGATTTCCATGTCCTTCAGCGTGTCAATGGCCACCCCGCATTGCCCGACTTCACCCCTGGACCGGGGACTGTCGGAATCGTATCCCATGAGCGTAGGATAATGAAAAGCCACGGAAAGGCCGGTCTGCCCCTGGGACAGGAGGTACTTGTACCGCCGGTTGGTGTCTTCCGCGCTCCCAAAACCGGAAAACATCCTCATCGTCCAGAGCTTTCCCCTGTACATGGAAGCCTGAACCCCTCGGGTGTACGGATACTGGCCGGGGAAGCCGATGTCCCGAATAAAATCCAACCCCACAAGATCTTCCGGGGTGTAAAGTTTCCCAATCTCCAGGTCCGAGACGGTGGAAAACCTCGCCAGCCTTTCCGGGCTCTGAGCCAGGGAAGGCTGGTAACAGTCCTTCTCCCAAGACTCCCGGGCTTTGACGATGGCTTTACGTTCCGGATTCTCCATGTCTTCCTCCGATC
Source organism: Syntrophaceae bacterium (assembly GCA_013388675.1). Classification (GTDB taxonomy): domain Bacteria; phylum Desulfobacterota; class SM23-61; order SM23-61; family SM23-61; genus SM23-61. The sequence continues at coordinate 33,155 of JACAEW010000132.1, forward strand.
TGCCGCCAGCTCCCTTCTTTCACGCTCTGTTCCCGACGCTAAACGTCGCCCGCCTTTTCAATGCCGGACACGCCTCCCGGCCGGATCACCAGGGATATCCTGGCCTTCTTTTGAATTTCCGCCCGCTCGGCGCAGGCCGTAGGGCACCCGTTCACGATCAGGACCAGGTCGGCCTCCCCTTCCCAGGGAACCCACCGGGGACCCGGCAATTCCTCCCGGATTCTTTGGGCCACCTCCCCCCTTTCGATGAGCGGGTTGCAGCCGCCGCAGAATTTGATGGAGAGCCGGGGGGTGAACCGCCCTCCTCTTCCGCCGGTTTCTTCTTCCAGCCAGGACCGAATTTTTTTAATCGCTTGGGCCGCCAGTTTTTCCTCTTCGCTCACCCTGCGTGCTTATATCTCCGCCTATTCAAGCTCTCGCCCGCCGATAGATTGCGGGATGGCGGGGGAAGGCAGGGAAAAAGGCTCTCCCCTTGCTTTCCTATGTTTTGCCCCCGACCTGCCCGCTTTGGGTTATTTTGGGTATTCGTAAAATCCTTTGCCGCTTTTCCTGCCGAAATGCCCGGCCCGGACCATTTTTCGAAGGAGCGGTGCCGGGCGGTATTTCGGGTCTCCCAGCTCTTTGTACAGGTTCTCCTGAACACTCAGCAGCGTGTCAAGCCCGACCATGTCGGCCAGGGCCAGCGGGCCGATGGGATGGTTGGCGCCGAGCATCATCCCTTTGTCGATATCTTCCGCCGAGGCAACGCCTTCCGCCAGGACGAAGATGGCCTCGTTGATCATGGGAACCAGGATGCGGTTGACGGCAAACCCGGGGGCCTCGTTCACCGCGATGGGGGTCTTTCCCATTTTTTCCGCCAGGGTTTTGATGATCCCGGAGGTCTCTTCCGAGGTCATCTGACCTTTGATTACTTCTACGAGCTTCATGACCGGAACGGGATTGAAAAAATGCATGCCGATGACCCGGGCAGGTTTCTTAGTAACCGAGGCGATCTCGGTGATGGAAAGGCCTGAGGTGTTCGAAGCCAGGATGGCCTCCTTTTCGGTGAGCTGATCGAGTTCCTTGTAAACCTGCTTTTTCAGCTCCATGTTTTCCACCACCGCCTCGATGACCACCTGCGCCCCTTTGACCGCGGTCCCCAGTTCAACCAGCCCTTTGATCCTGTCCAGGATCCCGCCCGCCTGCTCTTTCGTCATCTTCCCCTTGCTAATGTTCCGCTCAAAGTTTTTCTTGATGTAATTGAGCCCCCCTTGGACGAAGCGGTCTTCGATATCCCTCATGGAAACCTCATATCCGGCCTCGGCCGCCACCTGGGCGATGCCCGAGCCCATCAATCCCGCTCCCAGCACGCAAATTTTCTTAATCTCCATCTCCCGCTCCTTTTTTTCATTTTATGGGACGCTGATTTGCGCAGAAAAAACGGATAAGCAGCAGAAAAAAAGCATGATTCTAAGCTGAATATTCTATCTGCTTTTAACTGCGTCCCATTCAAAAATCGAATTACAATCTTTCCACGATCATGCTCATGCCCATGCCGCCGCCCACGCAAAGCGTGGCCAATCCCATCTTCAAACCCCTGCGAGCCATCTCGTAAAGCAGGGTAATGACGATCCGGGCCCCGGTGG
>JACAEW010000034.1 GCA_013388675.1 Syntrophaceae bacterium
AGAATGAAATTAGGGTCTTCTCCCAATCGAGTGGGTGCTTGAGGAAGGTTTTGAGCTTCCCGGGTCTACCCCTGCCGGAAGAGAGTTGGCCGGGCCCAGGGCGGCATCCCGCCCGGGGCAGGACATCCTGAGGCAGCGGTTCTTCCATCGGGGCGCGTCGGAAACGAATGGGGTTGTCGCAGTTTAAGCTGGTATTTAGTTTGAGGCGAAGGGTTCGGGGACCGGTGCCTTGCGGAAGCCGGGCCAGCGTTCCGGAACCCCGGATTTTTCCCGCCGAGGCTGTCCCGCCCCGGGCGGGATGCCCCCCTGGGCCTGGGCGAGGGAGTCGTTTTATCCCTTTTTACCCACTCGATTGGGAGAAGACCCAAAATATTTTTTCCAAAGACTTAAACGCTATTGACATTTTCCCAGTTTTTGTCCTATAAAAAACCTCAACAATATGCAAATCAAAAAATAGTCAAATCTTCATATTAGACTGCGAGGGATGATCCATTTCCAATCCCCGCAGGGGAGGCTCTTATGCAAAACCAAAATGAAGGCATGGAAAAACTTTTGACCATCGAAAAAACCCTCATGAAAGAGCTGAATGAACTGCAGCGGGGGTTTGCCGAATTGAAGGAACTTGAGGCCAAGAACCAAAAATTCATCGAAACCTTAAGGGAAAGTGAAAAAAGATATAAGATTTTCCTCGGAAGTATCCCCCTAAGATTATTCGTGATTGATAAAAACTTGCAATATACCTATTGCAGCCAAACCTATGCCCAGGATTTAAAAATCAAGCCGGAAGAAATTGTGGGGAGGACCGATCACGATCTTTTCCCCAAGGAGTTGGCCGAAAAATACACGGCCGATAACGAGCGGATTATGGAGACGGGCAATGCAGAGAGTTTTGAAGATGGGTATGTAATCGGAACAAGAGACCATACGGTTCAGATGAATAAGACCCCGATTCGAGATGAAAAAGAGAACATCCTTGGACTCCTGGGGATTTTTTGGGACATTTCGGAACAGAAGCGAAAGCAAGAAGAATTGGAGAAGCGCGGGGCAGATTTGGAAGAACTCCTGGCCCTTCGAACGGCTGAGCTCCATAAGACCAACGAGCGCTTCCAAGAAGAAGAGAGTAAACGCAAGGAGATAGAGACCCGCCTCCGTTTGACGGAGGAGGAATACAATACCCTTTTTGAAAACGCGGAGAGTGGCTTAGCGATGATTGATGAAGATGATATGACCATCATCAAGGTGAACAAGATTTTTGAGAAAATTTTCGGAATTTCCCGGGAAGAAGTGGAGGATCAAAAAAAGTTGATAAAATTCATCCCGGAAGAAGACCAAGAAAGAGTGCAAGACATTTATTCCGCCCGGAGAACACGGGCAGATGCCTTGCCCAAGGGGCAAGAATATTGGTTTATCGACAAGCAAGGAAATCGGAAGGACATCTCCCTGACGATGGCTTTGCTTCCGGAGGCAAAAAAGGTTGCCGTTTCCCTGCTCGACCTTACGGAACGGAATCAATTGAAGGGAAATCTCCGGAGCTTGGAAGAAAAGTACCGCGGATTCGTTGAAAATTCCATGGTAGGAATTGCTGTGATCCAAGATGGGGAGTTCAAATTTATCAACCCCCAAGGCATCGAGATGTTCGGGCGTTCACCAGAAGAATTCCCATCCCGGAGAGCGTCGGAATTCATCCATCCTGACGACCGAGAGAGGTTTGAACTTCAGGTGAAAAGAATAAACGACGGCGGCCCCCCCCAACTTCTTTCTCTCAAAATCTCCGAAAAAAACGGAAATCAAAAATGGCTGGAAAATCGAATCTCCTTGATTCATTGGGAAGGAAGACCAGCGAGTCTCCATCTTATGACCGATATCACGGATCGGAAAAAAGCCCTGGACGACTTATTTCACTCCGTCGAACCGTTTTTGATGCTGGCCAAGGCGACCCAAAAGGTAATGTCGATCGCGAAAGAATGACCGGCCTTTGGACAGAAGGTTGGGGCTTTTTCCAACCCTGCCCTCTTCCTGCAAACGTCCCTCTGCGCGGGGCCAAGACCCAATCGCCGTCGAAGGGAGAATTCTTTAGAGAAAACAATCGGCCAAACCTGAATCCGTACGGGGGATTTAATGCCCCCGGGAGGGGCTATGGATCGTCGCTCACTCCTGTCCGTGACTGTTGAAGACCGGTTTTTCGCCACCCCTCATTCCGAGACCCCACCCGGTACCAGATGGGAAAGGTGATGAGGGGGGCCTCGGGATTTTCGAGGAGAATCACCTTCAGCCCCTTGGAAAGGGTGGTTTCAAATACCGGCTCCGCCAAGCCGGCCTTGACTCTTATTTTGCTGTTCGCCTTTTGTCTCCCGCCATGGAGAAAATAAGCGCTTTATAATTTTCCTACGAATCTCCCCCATTTCCCAAAGCCCTTTTTGAGGGGCGATTGCAGGAATCTGCAACCGGGGCTAAAATGCATCCGGGAGGGAAAAAATGTTCAATCGAAGGGAATTCATGAAACGAACCGGGGACGGAATGATTTTGCTGGGGGGGTTATCGTTCCTCCCCTCTTGCGGGGGAATCAAACGGGCTGACCTGGCGGAAGAAATCGGTTCTGCCGAACCGCTAAAAGGGCTCGGCAGAGAAGAAATGGAAATTCTTCATCTGGCCTCGCTGGCGCCGAGCGGCCACAACACTCAACCCTGGACCGTAAAAGTGGTTGAGCCCGGGCATTGGGTCATCGGGTCCGAGGAGAAACGCTGGCTGCCGGCCGTGGACCCCGAAAACCGGGAGTTGTTCCTCTCCATCGGCGCTTTCCTGGAAAACCTGTTGATCGCCGCGGGATCTTTCGGTTACCGGGCGGGAATGGAAATCCTTGCCAGGAATCCGAAAGACAGAGAAATCGCCAATCTGCGGTTGAAAAAAGGAAAAATGGAGCCTTTTCCCCTGGAGAAGATGAGGAAAAGGCGCACGGTCCGAAGCAATCTCCTTCCCGGAGAAATCAAGGGGGAGGATTTGAAGTTCGTCACCCGCCACGAACTCCGGCCTTTTCTGTCCATGCCCCTCTCCGGCGGCCACAGCTTTTACTTCCCCCAAAACTCCCCCCAAGGGAAATACCTCCGGGAAGGGACCGTCGAGGCCAATCGCAAGCAGGCCTTTCGCCACCCCGCCCAGGAGGAGCTGGCCAACTGGATCCGCTGGTCCAACCGGGATGCCGAGAATCATCGCAACGGCTTGACCCCGGAGAGCATGGAAATCGGGGGATTCGCCGGATGGTACGTGCGGAATTTCTATGACCGTCACTCCGTTCTGAGCAAGAGCTTTCACGACCAGACCGTTGACCTGGCCGCCAAACAGGCCAAATCGGGAGCCGGGTGGCTGGTCGTCACCAGCCCGGATTCCAGCATTCCCACCTTGCTCGAATACGGAAGGGTTTTCGAGAACATGCTCCTGAAAATCCGGGAAAGGAAAATCGCCGTGCATCCGATGACCCAGATGCTGGAGGAAGAGCCCTGGAAGAAACAGACGGCCAAGGAATTGGGTTTAACCGGCGAGGTGCAGTGGATCCTGCGGATCGGTTACTTGAAGTCCTACCCCGACCCGGTAAGCCTGCGGATGCCGGTTTCAAGGTTTGTTCAGGGATCATGAGGTTCCTTGCCAGGAGGATCCGCTTGTTCATCCGTCGGAGGGCAATGAGCCTTCGGAATGATTGACTCTTTTTCCCATGGACCTCATAATTTCTTCGGCTTCGGCCACGATGCAATCGAGCAGCTCCTTGCAGGAGGGGATGTCGTCGATCAAACCGCAAGCCTGGCTGAAGGCCATGGACCCCCAATCCAGGTCCCCTTCCACGTAAGCTTTTCGAATCCGCCCGACTCCGTATTGCATCATTTCCCAGGGATCGACTTTGGCCTTGGCCATTTCCATAATTCTCTTGGCGAAGTCGTTCTTGATGACCCGGCAGCGCACTCCGGTGAGGTTGTCGGTTACGACCGTATCTTCCTCCGTTTTGTCGATCAGATATCTTTTCACGTGCTCGGGGACGGGGGCTTCCTTGGTTACGATAAACCGGCTTCCCATGGAGATGCCTTCGGCACCGAGGGTCAGGGCGGCGGCCAATCCCCGCCCGTTGCCGATTCCCCCAGCGGCGATGACGGGGATTTTCAACCGACTGGCCACCAACGGGGTCAGGACCATGGTGGCGATATGCCCCGTGTGTCCTCCCCCCTCGGTGCCCTGCACGATGACCGCATCGGCCCCATCCTGCTCGGCCCGCAGGGCATGTTTCAAGGAGCCCATGGTGGGAAGGGCGATCATCTGGTAGGGCCTCACCCGCTCGATAATCCGCTTTGGATTTCCCCGGCCGTAACTCGCCACCGGGACTCTTTCTTCGAGGATTACATCCAGGAGCTGGTCCACGATGGGATTATCGGGCATGAAATTGACCCCGAAGGGCTTGTCGGTCAGGTCTTTGATCTGGCGGATGTTGTCCCGGAGCTGGTCCGGGGTCATAAAGGCCGCCCCCAGGATTCCCAGCCCGCCGGCATTCGAAACCCCGGCCACCAAAGGGGGGAAAGATACCCAGGACATCGCCCCCTGAATGATCGGATATTTAATTCCCAGAAGTTCCGTGATTCTAGTCTTCATTCCATTTCCTTACGACAAGAAGAAATGCTGGATGCCAAAGACCCGATGCTGGATGCCGGATTCTGGATGTGTGATCCAGGAACCGGCTATTTCCGTGTCCAGAATCCGCCATCCGTCATCTTGGATCAGGTTTTTCATCAGAGGAATATAACGAAAAGGCCGTGAGGTTTCTCCCCACGGCCTCTCTATCACTCGGCCGTGGGTGATTCCCACGGCCTGAATGATTCTATTTTTTTTGCTTTCGGATCAAGCGGAACGTTCAGGCAGTGGGTAGGGCCTAAGGACGAGGCCCAACAGCGGTTGACCGAGTACCCAGAGCTGAATGCAAACTTGATCCATGAAATTTCCCCCCCTGCTATGACTTATATTAAAGCCCGGCTTTCCAGTTTGTCAAGAGCTTGTTTCCGCCCAAATCGGTCTTTCCTTTTCTCTTTTCCCCACCGGAGCAAAAATGACCGGCCGAATCGGCTCATTGACCTTTCTCTCCGTACAGGGTTTAATAAGAAAGAAAACAAACAAAGCGTTCGAAGCAAGCAGCAAGCGAGGAACTCTTTCCTTCGTGGGGATCGACCTTTCGTGATGGCTAAAATCGCCTTGATCGGCCTGGGAAACATCCTAATGAGGGATGAGGGGGTGGGAGTCCGGGCGGTGGAGGCGCTGAGGAAAAAATACGATTTCCCCGAAGAAGTTCGTCTCCTCGACGGCGGGACCCTGGGACTCGACCTCCTCCATTTGATCGAAGGAATGGATAGAGTTCTTTTTGTGGATGCGGTAGACTTAAAGAGGAATCCGGGTACCATCGCGGTCATCGAGGATGAAGACCTTCCTTCTTTTCTGGAGCCCAAATTGTCGCTGCATCATGTGGGTCTTTCCGATCTTCTCTTCGCTTCCAGTCTTCTGGGAACCCGGCCGGCCGAAATCGCCTTGGTTGGAATCCAGCCCGAGACCATGGAAATCGGGCTGGAATTATCTATGACGGTCATGGAGCGCTTCGAAAAATTATTGACGGTCATCGTTGAAAAACTCCGGGAATGGGGTTTGGAAGTCAAGGAGAGAGAGGGTAAGGAGTCTGCGTATGTGCCTGGCCATCCCATCTGAAATTGTTGCCATCAAAGACAATATGGCTACCATCGACCTGGGGGGAGTCCGCCGGGAGGTGAGCCTTCTTCTTCTTCCCGAGGAGGCTTCTGTGGGAGAATATGTCCTGGTTCACGCCGGCTTCGCCATCCAAAAAATCGACAAGGAAGCGGCCGAAGAGACCCTGAAGCTGTTCGAGGAAATCGCCGAAAAACAAGATGCCTAACCCAGAGCGCATGGAGCGTAACGCTAAGTCTTCCGGGCCATGCTCTATGCGCTTTGCGTTTTTTTCGGAAGCGGCGCGCCTATGCACGAAGTCTCCATCGCCCTCAATCTCCTGGACATCATCGAAAAGAAGTGCCGGGAGGAAGGATATCAGAAAGTCGAATCGGTAAAGGTCAGGGTGGGAAAGGCCTCGAGCGTTCAGCCCGAGGCTTTTTCGTTTGCCTTCGAAATCGTTAAAAAGGATACCCGGGCCCAGAATGCCCGGTTCATCATCGACCCGATTCCTCTGGGCGGAACTTGCTTGGCCTGCGGAAACCGCTTCGAAACGGAAGAAGCCTACATCCTGGAATGCCCCTCCTGCGGTTCCCTTCGCCTCCAGGTCACCCAGGGATACGAGCTGGAAATCGTGGAGCTGGAGGTGGAATAGGGCGCAGACTTGCGTCCCCTTTTATTTTTTGGCCTTTGACTTCGGGCCGAAGGGCTCGGGCAAAAATTTTCCGTCCCGCTCTTCCAGGAATCCTTTCATCCCCCTTTCTTTCTGCGCGTCGAACATGGCCTGGCGCTCCGGGCCGTGGGAGCAGTGGGCCAGCGTGGAATAAGGCGCGCATACCTCCATGGCCGCTCCGATGCCGTAGGCCATGTAGCCGGAGAGGATGAGCCGCTTCATAATGCGGACGGAATGGGGGGGAACCCGGGCGATCCTTTCGGCCAGGGCCATGACCGTGGGCATGAGCTTCTCCCTGGGAAGGCACTCGTTCACCAGCCCGATCCTCTCGGCCTCTTTCCCGTCGAAATGATCGCCCGTGTACAGGTAACGGGCGGCCCGGTGCCATCCGGCCAGGGCGGGGATTAAAAAGGTGCTGTTGGCGTTGTGCCGCACCTCCGGCTGGCCGAAGACGGCATCGTCCGAGCAGTAGCACATGTCGCAGGCCATGGCGAGCCACATCCCGCCCCCCATGCAGTAACCGTGGACGGCGGCGATCACCGGCTTTTTCAGGCGCCACAGGGCCAGCTGGCGGTTCTGCACATTTTCGTAATCATGCACCTGAACGACTCCCAAGAACTCGCCGATGCTCCCGTAAATGGCCGGGTCGGTCAGGCTTCCCTTCCTTCCGGGAAATGCTCCCATGGCATACCCCGAGCTGAAAGCCCGCCCCGCGCCGCAGATCACCATGCAAAAAACCTCCGGATCATCGTCTCCTTCCTGCAGCGATCCATGAAGCTCCCTCTCCAGGTCGGGGTTCAGGGCATTCAGCGTATCCGGCTGGTTCAGGGTGACCTTCAAAACCCCCTTTCCTTTCTCGCAAACAATCAGCCTGTAGTCGTAAGCCATGATCCTCTCCTTTCCGGTCTGGTCTTGGAATTCCGGGCAGCTTTTTCTTGTCGACGCCATATAGGATTTTCAGGAAAGAATAAAGAGCTTTTTAACGCGGGGGGGTCGGAACCCCTCAAATCTGCTGTTTCACTTCGGGCCGCCCATCGGATGAATACTGGGCCTGGGGGGGATTCGGTGATTTTCTCAATTTACCGGTCGCATGGGAGAGGTATTGAAGGGCCAAAAGCATAAAGCCGATGGGCAGGAAGAGGTAAGGGATGACCAGGGGCGTGCCCAGGGAGGTGGACATGCGGTCGTTGTGCAGCCAGGCCTTCCAGGCCATGCCCGTCCCCTTCCAGATCATGATGGCGCAGAAGAACAGCCCGGCCGCAACCCGGAGAAGCTCCAGCCGGTTCTTCACGGCAGGCCGAAAACGGTCGTAGAAAAAGGTGATCCGGATCATGGTCCCGCCCCGGAGCACGTCGCCCGCGGGAAGGACGCAAAGAAAGGCCAGGAGAAAGGTGTTGACCTCCAACGCCCAGTGCGTAGGGGCCACGAAGACGTAGCGCAGGATCACGTCGTAGGTAATGCTCACGACCATGAAAGCCATGGCGAGCCGGCCCAGGAGGCCTCCCGCCCCCATGAGCCGGCCCAGGAAGCGTTCCGATCTCTTCCCGTTTTCGTTCATTTCCGCCCCAAGGCCAGGTCGATGGCCTTCTGCCCGATTTCCTCGCCCACCTGCTTCTTCCACCAGGCCCACACGGGCTGGCTTTTTTCCTCAAAGTCCTTGAGTTCCTTGTCGGTGGGCTTGAAGGTCTTGATCCCGGCCTTTTCAATCTGGGGCCAGTACTGTTCGGGGTAGAATTTTTGGTTCACGATGGGGGCGGAATTTTTCTCGTACCACTTGGCCGCATCCCAGAAAGCCGCCTTCACCTTGTCCGGCATTTTATCCCACCGGTCCTTCAGCAAAAAGATGGAGATGCTGAAGGCCGTGATGGGAAGTTTATAACAATACTTGACCTGTTCGTAGATCTTGCGGCCCATGATCGTTCCGATGTTGGCCACGACCGCGTCCACGGTGCCGCGCTGGACCGCCAGGTAGAGTTCGGAGGAGGGGATCCGGGCGCCGGCCACCCCGTAAGGTTTCAAGACTTCCTCGGCCTCGAAGCTGACGATGCGCACCCGTCTTCCCTTTAAATCGGCCAGGCTGGCCACCTGCTTGGCCCCGCTCCAGATGTATTCCGGCTCCAGGACCGCACCCCCGCTGGTGAGCATAAAGGTATTGTCCTTGGCCAGCACATCGTTGATGAGCTTCCAAAGGGGAGTTTCCATGTCCATCCTCTCCCCGTGAGTGTACAGGTGGTCGCACAGGCTGGGGAGCCCGGTGATCCCCAGGATGGGAAAGGTGCGGGTGATGTAGGAGCTGGTATGGAACATGAAATGGATGGTCCCCGCCCGCAGGGCCGCGGTCTGTTCATCGGCCTTGATGAGAGTGCCCGAATCGAAAAAATCGACCTTGAAGAGATCGGCGTGTTTCTTCAACTGATCCACAAACCCGATCATGGGAGGGTGAAGGTCTTTGTACCCGGGGGTCAAATAGGTTACTCCGGTGTAAGTCGGAAGGGCCGCCAGGGCCTTTGAGCCGAAGCCGCCGGCGGACCCCAGAAGGGCGGCGCCCGCGCCCACGGCTCCGGCTTTGAGAAATTGACGTCGGTTCAATCTTTTCATTACCTACCTCCTTCGGGCCTCGCGGCCCTTGATTTATTTCACCAGATTTGGAAGCCAAAGACTCAACGGCGGATAGACGGAAAAAAGGATCAGACAGGCAAGCTGGATGGCCAGAAAAGGAAAGCTGCTCCGGATGATTTCTTCCACGCTGAGGACCGGACAGCAGCTTTTCAGGGTGTAAAGATTCAAACCCACCGGCGGAGTGACCACCGCCAGTTCCAGGTTAATGACCAGGACAATGCCATACCACAAGGGATCGTAACCCATGGCTTTGATTAGGGGAAGAAGAATCGGGGTAGTGATCACCACCAGGGAGGCGGCGTCCACGAACATGCCCCCCAAAATCAGGAGGGCCTGGATGGCCAGGATCATGACGAGGTGGGGAAGGTTCAGGCTCATGAAGAACTGGGTGATCTGTTCCGGGACCCGGACCAGGTTCAGGTAGTCGCCGAAGATCTTGGCGCATCCGATGATGAGCATGATGGCCACGCTGATCCTCATGCTCTCCCCGATGATCTGGAAGATCCTCCGCAGGTTCATGTTCCCGTAGGCCAGACCGGCAATAAGGAAAGCGCCCACCGCCCCCACCCCCGAGGCTTCGGTGGGGGTGGCTACGCCCAGGTAGATGGAGCCCAGGACCAGGATGATCAGGACCGCCGCATGCCAAATCCTGGCCAGGCTGGCCCAACGTTCCCTCCAGGAATAGCGGAGGTCAGCGGAACGGGGCGCCAGTTCCGGGGAAATCAAGACCCGGATGAGCACAAAGGCGCTGAGCATGAAGGCCAGGACCAGCCCGGGAACGATCCCCCCGATGAAGAGCTTGGCCACCGACTCGCCGGTAATGGCGCTGTAAATGATGAAAGGAACGCTGGGAGGTATGAGCATGGCCAGGGCCCCGGCAGTCACTACCGACCCGGCGGCGATCTGGGTAGAGTACCCCCGCTTCAGCATCTCCGGCACGGCCATGGAGCCGATCGCCGCCACCCCCGCCACGCTTACCCCGCTCACCGCTCCGAAGACGGTGCAGGCCCCGATGGATCCGATGGCCAACCCCCCGGGAAGCCAGGAAAGCCAACGCGCTCCCACATGGTAAAGATCGGCCCCGATGGGGCTCTTGGCCAGGACATGGCCCATGAGGACGAAGAGGGGGAGAGCCAGCAGCTCGAAGGTGGTGACCTGGCCGAAAAAGGACGTGGCGGCGAAGGCCAGGGCATCGGGCCCCCGGAACATGAGGAGTCCCGCGGTCCCGGCCACCCCCAAAGCGATGAAGATGTCCACTCCGACGTAGATCAGGAAAAGAAGAAGCAGGGTGACCAGCAGGGGCTCCATTACCTCCCCCGTTCTCCGGAGGGACCGATTCCCTGTTCGAGGAGGCGGCGGGCGTATTCCACAAGCCCGCCGGCGCAGACAAGCTCGCGGATGAAATCGGGGTAGGGTGCTGCCTGAAAAACCTTTCCCCGGCTGAGGTTCCGGACTTCTCCCTTGAGGAGATCGATTTCCAGCAGGTCCCCCGCTTCGCCACCCTCTGCCGCCGCAGGGCATTCCAGGAGAGGCAGGGCAATGTTAATGGCGTTGCGGAAAAAGATGCGGGCGAAACTCCGGGCGATGACGCAGGAGATTCCCGATCCCCGGATGGCCCAGGGAGCGATCTCTCTCGACGAGCCGCAGCCGAAATTGCTGCCCCCGACGATGATGTCGCCCGCCGAGACCCGCTGCGCAAAGCCCGGGTCGATATGTTCCATGCAGTGGCGGCCCAGCTCCGCGGGATCGGTCAGGTTTGCGTAGGTGGCCGGAATGATGGCATCCGTGTCGATGTTGTTTCCGAATTTGTGCGCCCGCCCCCGGATCATTTTTCCGCCACCTCCCGGGGGTGAACGATTTGACCGGCCACGGCGCTGGCCGCGACCACCGCCGGGTTAGCCAGGTAGACCTCCCCCCTGGGGCTTCCCATGCGCCCGATGAAGTTGCGGTTCGTGGTGGAGATGCATCTTTCTCCCGCCCCGATCACCCCCATGTGCGCCCCCGGGCAGGGACCGCAGGTGGGAGTGCTGACCGCGGCTCCCGCCCGTACGAAGGTCTCCAGGAGACCTTCCTTCATGGCCCGGAGATAGATTTCCTGGGACCCCGGAATGACGATGCACCGAACCCCGGGGTGGACCTGTCGCCCCTTCAATACCCGCGCCGCGGCCCTCAGGTCTCCAAGCCATCCGTTGGTGCAGCTCCCGATGACCGCTTGGTCTATGAAAACCCCTTGCGCCCGGCTTACTCCCCGGGAATTCCCGGGAGAATGGGGGAAAGCGACCTGCGGTTCCAATGAGGTGACGTCGAATTCCACCGTCCTTGCATACGGGGCGCCGGGGTCGGCGGAATATTCGGGATGAGACTTTCGGGCTCGGTCCTTCAAATAGGCGCGGGTTTTATCGTCCACCTGGAACAGGCCGGCCTTGGCCCCCGCCTCGATCGCCATATTGGCCATGGTGAAGCGGTCATCCATTTCCAGGGCCGCCACAGCCTGCCCGCCGAATTCCATGGCCTGGTAATTGGCCCCCTCCACGCCGATTTGGGTGATAGTATGAAGGATTAGGTCTTTGCCCCCCACCCAGGGACCCGGGAGGCCATGGTAGATCAAGCGCAAGGACTCGGGGACCCGCATCCAGGTCCTGCCGAAGGCCATGGCAAAGGCGATGTCGGTGGAACCCATCCCCGTGGCAAAAGCCCCCAAAGCGCCATAAGTGCAGGTGTGCGAGTCTCCCCCCACAGCCACGTCCCCGGGAAGGACCAGGCCTTTTTCGGGCAAAAGGACGTGGACGATTCCCGCTCTTCCCACGTCGAAAAAATGGACTCCCTGCTCCCGGGCAAACTCCCTGAGGGCCTTGACCGTTTCCGCCGAATCCACATCCCGGGAGGGGACGAAATGGTCCATGACCAGCACCACCTTTTTCGGATCGAAAACTTTCCTGGCCCCCATCTTCTGAAACTGCTGGAGCGAGATCAGGCCCGTGGCGTCCGTGGTCATGACTAAGTCCACCGGCACGTCCAGGAACTCTCCCGGCTGAACCTTTTTTTTCCCGGCGTGGGCAGCCAGGATCTTCTCGGCCAGGGTCAAAGGTCCCTCCTCTTTTGGCCCGCTTTCTGGTCCGATACGGCGGCCAGGCCTTCCTCCAGGTAACGCCTTTCCTGCCGCCGGTATTCCTCCAACCCGATGAATTCGCTGAAATCGCTGAATTTCCACATGCGGTCGCCGAATCCGGCGGTAGTTCCCGAGCGCTTCAATTCCTCCATGAGGCCCGCCAACGCTTTGGCGGCGGCGTAGGTGGCCGATACCGGGTAGATGACGAGGTTGTACCCGAGGGCTTCCAGTTCCTTGGCCGGGAGAAACGGCGTTTTCCCCCCTTCCACCATATTGGCGAGAGTGGGAGCATCCACCTCCCGATTGATCCGGCGCATTTCCTCCACCGACCGGGGGGCCTCGACGAAGATAACGTCGGCTCCGGCTTCCCGGTAAAGATTTCCCCTTTCGATGGCTTCGTCCACTCCCAAAACAGCCAGGGCATCGGTCCGGGCGGTGATGACCAGGTCCGGGTCCCTGCGGGCGTCCAGGGCGGCCTTGATCTTGGCCACCATATCCTCCCGCCCCACCACTTGTTTGCCTTCCATATGGCCGCACCGTTTGGGAAAGACCTGATCTTCGATGAAGAGACCGGCCGCCCCGGCCCGTTCGAATTCCCGGACTGTGCGGGCCACGTTGAGGACCCCGCCATGGCCCGTATCCCCATCGACCAGGACGGGAATGTCCACCGTATCGGTAATGCGGGCGAGATGATCGATCATTTCCGGAAGGGTCAGGAAGGAAATATCCGGCTTTCCCATGAGGGCCGCGGTCGCGGGGTAACCGCCGATCGCCAGAGCGCTGAAGCCGACTTTCTCGATGATCCGCGCGCTCAGCGCGTCGTGAGCGCCGGGCATGACCAGAATCTCGGGGTCAAGAATATATTTCTTTAAGAGTGAGGTCTTCCTCATCGGGCTTCCTCCGCGGAAAGAGACCGTCTTCACTGCTTTTGGGTTTGAGCTGCGAACGAAAAAAGGTAGAAACCTCTTCTGGCTTCGACATCAATTCTCTTCCGACTGTTCCCGATTCAGGCCCCGCAGGATACTGAAATTACCAGATAATAAAAGGGATAATTAACCGAGAAGATATCAAAAGTCAAGAAATTTTTGGCCATCCTCCTTGCCCCAGGAGGCTGATTTGGGAGGGTTTCTCACCGCTTTACAATTTAAGGGGTTGGGCTATGGACATTAAAAACACCCAGGGAAGAAAGGAGGAAAATCAGCCGCGAGAATCCGGAAGGGTTTCGGGGAGGGAGTTATGCTGAAAGGAGATTCCGCTGGTCTTCTCTTACCAGAAAAGGTCCGCCCGGGAGAAGGGAAAATAGACAAGCCGGTCGCTCTCCAGATTGACCCGGCACTGTTGAAGCCAGGCCCGGGCTTTCCGGTTGGCCTGGGGAATGAGGGAGCCCAGGATTATGAGCCCCATCTCCCGAGCCTCTTCTTCGCCCAGGCTTCCCCCCGCAGTGAGGGGGTGCGACCCGTCCTCAAATCTTCCGAAGCTCTCCTTCGGCTGAAGGAAGGTAAGGCGGCTGCCCAGGTTGTGGATCGTCTGGGGATTCTTGAATTTCACCGCCGGGATATAAAAATAAATGGGCCTCCCCGATTCCCTCTTGATGTCCACCACCCGGGGGGGCGGGGCCAGGCGGTACAGATCGGCCATGGTTTCCAAGGTCTCCCCCGGTGATTCCAGCCGCGTCCGGAAACGCCAGAAGGGAACCCAGAGAGGACCTTTCTCAGGACCCCCTTCGGAAGGAGAAGCGATGGAATAGGACATCTCGGACCATTCCCCGCCCTTTTCGCGGAAGAGGCGGCGGCAGGTAGGGCAGAAGTGCATAAGGCTCGACGGGCGGAAGGGAAGGGCCCACCCGCAATTCGGACAACGGAAGGGCAGGAACCCCAGCTCGCTGAATTGAAAGGACTTGCGGCTTTCGGTTCCCCTGAGTTTGCTCAGGATGGGAGACCCATCGGGTATGTTCTGAACGGGATTCAGCCCCACGGCGTCCAATAGAAGGATTTCCCGGCCCCCATCGTGGGAGCAGTCCAGGTACCACAGGGGGGAGTAGAGAACCGAAAAACAAAGACCCACGATCTTCTGAAGGTCCACCTCGGAGACTAAATTCTCTGCCTGGAAGAAGTAATCGGCCCAGCGCTCGGACTCCGCCTGGACCTTTTCGAGCGGGATTTCCAGGGGAAGAAAGGAACCGCGTTTTTCCAGATGCTCCGGTGAAAAGGGCTGCAGGCGCATGGCCTGCGGTCGAACCCCCAGGTTGCCCAGGCCCAGGTCCAACCCCGAATAGCCGGGAACCGTGTGGTCCATGACCCGGAACAGCAGCACCTTGAAGCGCTCCATGGGGGGCGGGACCCCGGCCTCGACCTGGACTTTCATAGGCCTCAGGCCGAAGACCCACCGGTACACCGTGCCCTGCATCCGCCAGAAAGCGGCGTAAAACAAAAAGGCTCCCTCTGTGCGGGGAGACCGCTTTCCCGACTTCAACAGATGCTCGACGGCCAGCGCCCTCGCCTTTTTTTCATCCTCGATCCGGGGGGATAAAACATAGCGCAGCACCCCCTCTCGGCCGGCCACCATGAGGTCGGTGCCGCAAAACTGGCAGTGGATGACGTGGGCTTCTTCCAGAAAATCGATCGTCCCGCCGCACTGAGGACAGCGGATGAGGATGTGGGCCTTGGTTTGGGCAGGAATTTCCATTTTGAAGGAGACGCAGATGGACGGCGATTTTCAGGATTTTGAGAGATTTTTAGGAGCCCCCGCCTTTTCCCCTTCTCCCTTTGCGGGGACCTGCGAAAATCTGCGTCTTACTGGAGTTTTTCTCCGCATTGGTTGCAATAGATTGCCTCCTCCAGGGCCTTTGTGCCGCACTTGGCGCAGACCCGCTCGGGCTTTTCCACCTTGGCCCCGCAGGACATGCAGAATTTAGCCTCGGGGGGAAGGTCCTGGCCGCACTTCAGGCACTTGTTGACCTTGAGGATCTGGTTGCCGCAGTTGGGACAGAAGCGGGCGTCGTAAGGGATTTTGGTGAAGCACTTGGGGCAGTCCAGCTTCTTACGGCTTGGAGTCGCTTTACTCCCCTCCTCCATGGTCTTCAGGAGAAAGCCGGGGAGCATCATTCCCAGGCCCGCACCCACTCCCAGGCCCATGCCCGAGCTGGCCGCGGCGCCGGCCGCTCCTCCCTCGGCTTTGGCCGCATCTCCCAGGGCTTTGGCGGCTTTGTACTTCAGAAAATCATCCAGGCTGCCCACGGCCTGCATGCCGCTCCGTTCGTCGATCATCTTCTGGACGTCATCGGGGGGGGTGATGCTGTTGACGAAAAGGTCCACCAGTTCCAGCCCGTATTTCTGAAAATCCTGGGCCACCAGGGACTTCAAAGCCACTCCGAACTCGGTGTACTGACGGGGAAGATCAAAGATGCTCCTCAAGGCCTCCCCCAGGAGGTCATTCAGCCGGGAAACGATGACATCCCGCAGGTAATCGGAAATTCCTTCGGTCTCAAAAATCCCCTGGGTGCCGACGAGGGTATTGATAAACAGCAGCGGTTGGACGATGCGCATGGTGTAGTTGCCGAAGGCGCGAAGACGTACGATCCCCAGCTCCTGGTCTTTGAAAGCCACCGGCTCCTTGGTCCCCCACTTCAGATGGGTGAAGACCTTCAGGTTCACATACAGGATCTCGATCCGGAAGGGACTCTTGAATCCGAAGGGGAAGCTCAGCGCTTTGGTCAGGAGGGGAAGATTCTGGGTGGATAGGGTGTGTCTTCCGGGACCGAGAACATCATACCCTTTCCCATCCCGGAAAAAGACGGCGGCCTGGTTCTCCCGCACCACGAGCTGGGCGCCGAACTTGATCTCGGCCGACCCCGATTCGGGGATCCGGTGGACCATCTCCCGGCCCGATTCGTCAAACCACTCGATGACCTCCAGAAATTGACTCATGACATCCTCCTTGGCGATCGGTCCTCCCCAAAAAATTCCTTACGATTCCAGGCCCCTCAAAATGGCTGGCAAATTTGAAATCGGAGTCTATTTGGCGAGGGCTTGGCTTAACAGCTCTTTCCGCTGGTTGAATTTCCTTTCCAGGGAATCCACAAGGGTATCGGCCTCTCCGATCTTTTTCTCCCGCACGGCCGGGGTGGCGGCCGGCCCGACCTCCTCGATGCTCTTCTGAATGTTCTCCAGGTCATCCACCAGGGAAAGATCGAAGGAGTAAAGGCGGTCCAGCTCATCCTCCCGGATTTTCTCCAGGTCGAAGATTCCGCTGTAGCCGTAGCTTGCGTACCGGATCGTATCCGCCATCTGCTGGAGGCGGGAGGAGAAGCGGTCCAGTTTGGCCAAAGATTCCATCTGGCCTTTATCGGTTAAATCCAAGGTGACCTTCTTCACCTGGGAGCGGTATTCCTGCAGGCGGAAAGCCAAGTGCTCCCGGAGCTTCTTATCCGTTTCCCGGCGATGCTCACGTTCCTTATAGCTGCGGACACCCGGAATCTTTCTCATCCATGTCTCGATACGATCCGCCATTCCTTTCGGCTTGTCCATAGGACCTCCAAAGGGATGAATATTCTTATCCCCTGGGCATATTTAACCATCGATCGGGGGGGTCTGTCCAGTCAGGGTTTTGAAATCATAGGGTTTTAATGATTATCCTATCTATCGGCTGGCTATCGAAGAAAATTAAAAAACACAAGGGCGATGTCCGGAAAGCATCCTATCCTTTATCAAGCCGAGAGGATGCAGACGGCCAGGCGGGAGGATGGCTGGGAATCATCGCTCCCGCCTGCGCCCCGAAAAGACAGAAAAGCAATGGGGTATGGGTAAACTTGAGATGGGGATGCCGGATTTCATCCCTTCTACCACAACCCCAGAATCTTCCACCAGGGGAAGCCCACTCCCATCCAGATGATGATGTTGATGAAGGAGAGGAGCAGCCCGAATTTCCACCAGGTCTTCTGGTCAACGTAACCCGCATTGAAATAGATGGGAGCGGGGCCCGTGCCGTAATGGGTAATCCCTGCACAAAGGTTGGAAAAAAAAGCCATGGTTAGCGTCGCTATGTAAGGAGGAGCCCCGGCTGCGATGATGACCGCCAAAAAGGGTGGGAACAAAGCGGTCGTATGAGCGCTCAGGCTGGCAAACCCGTAGTGGCTGTAAAAATAGATCAGGATTAGGATGATCAAGGCGGCAAACCATCCCATCCCGGCCACGCTCCCACCCGCCGTGTTGGCGAACCATTTCATGAGCCCAAGAGTGTTGAGCTGGCCGGCCATCATGACCAGCCCCCCAAACCAGAACAGGGCATCCCAGGCGCCCTTTTCGCCCAGGACATCATCCCACCGGATGACCCCGGTTACCAACATCACGCAGACTCCCAGGAGGGCCACGAGCGTCGCATCGAGCTTGGTCCATTCCCCGGTAATCCAAAGCGTCAGGATGACCAGAAAGACAGCGATCATCTTTTTTTCTCTTCCGCTCATGGGCCCCATCTTTTCCAGCTCCGTGTGGGCCAATTGCGTCGCTTGCGGAGTTGCTTTGATCTCGGGCGGGTATAATTTATAGAGAAGGTAGGGAACGATGGCCAACGAGATCAAGCCGGGTACGATGGCCGCCACGAACCATGTCCCCCAGGATAGGGAGACATTGGCCGTCTTTTTGGCCAGTTCAACAACCAGCGGGTTAATGGCACACGAGGTCATGAACATGGCCGAAGTGACCACCACCCCCTGGTATTCCATCTTCATCAGGTAGGAACCGATTTTCCGGGCTGAGTCCCCCGGCTCGGACCCGAAGGTGCTGCACAGGGAACGGACGATCGGGTATAAAATTCCCCCAGCCCGGGCCGTGTTCGAGGGGGTGGCGGGCGAGAGGACCAAATCGCTGGCTTCGATGGCATACGCCAACCCCAGCGTCTTTTTGCCGAAGGCCCTGATGAAATGGAAAGCGATTCTTCGCCCCAGGCCGGTGATGATGAATCCCCGGGCAATCAAGAAAGCGGATACGATCAACCATACCGTGCTGTTGGCGAAGCCCGAAAGCGCCTGGCCGATTTTCAGAATCCCAGTCAAGGCGGTCATCATCACGCCAATGATAACCACCGCTCCCATTGGAATGGGAGTGAGGATTAACCCCACAATGGTAGCCACGAAAATAGCCAGGAGATGCCAAGCTTCCGGTTTAACTCCGGCGGGGACGGGGGAGAACCAAATAATAATCCCGACAAGGATGACGATGAGGCCCCGCTTAATCGCCCCGCCCATATCACGTTCCTTCCCGTTCATACGCCTCTCCTTTCCCCTATATTTGACCCTCTAGATTCAGTTTCTTTAAACATTTCCGCTCGCCTTTGTCAAGCTCTGATTTTAGAGCAAATCGTTCGATGGCGTTGAATCATTTTTCCTCTGCCGGAAATCCTGACTGTTTCCCCCCCGGCAATGCTTTATCCTTGACCCTCATTCCCTCCCTTCTTATAATTCGATGAAAGAGGAGCCCTTGTTCTGCTTATGAAGCAATGGGTCCGGAGCATGCACCCCCCGCAGTTCTCCGTCAGAGTTCGGCACTCCAGATATGGAAAGGAGGACTTGAATTGATCCCCAGAGAAAAGCTGACCGAAATCATCATCGAACTCTTAAAGAGAGCTTCCATCTGTCTGCCCCGGAGCGTGAAGGAGGAGTTGCAGGCGGCTCTGCGCAAGGAAGAGGAGGAAGTAACCCGACACCAGCTGGAAACCATTCTGGAGAATATCTCCATTGCCGAGGATCGCGAGATTCCGGTGTGCCAGGACACGGGTGTTCCCATTTTTTTCGCGAAGGTGGGAAGAAATTGGGCAGCCGTCAGTGAGGTCGCAGCGGCCATCACTGAAGGGACGGTGAAAGCAACCAAGGCCATCCCCCTTCGGGAAAACGTGATTCATCCCCTCACCAAAGAGAATTCCGGCACCAACACCGGCTGGAGGATGCCTTTTATCTACTATGAAATGACTTCCGAGGAGTTCAGCGAGATTCAGGTTCTCCTCAAGGGTTTCGGGTCCGAAGCCAAAACCTCCCTGGCCTATATTCCCACCTCGGAGGACGTGGTGAAGGGAACCCTCAAGTTCGTGCTCGACTGCGCCCGCAAAGGATTCGGAGAACCCTGCCCGCCCTACATCCTCGGAGTGGGAATGGGGGGGACGTCGGATATTGCCGCCATGCTGGCGAAAAAGGCCTTTCTGCGGCTCCCCCTGGGGAAGAAGAACCCCGACCCTGCGGCCGCCGATCTGGAGGAGAAGCTTCTCGCGGCGGTCAACGCGACGGGGATCGGGGCCATGGGCATGGGGGGGAAAACCACGGCCCTGGCGGTTCACGTGGAACTTTGCGGAACCCACTCCGCCGCAGTGCCCGTGGCCGTGGCCATCCAGTGCTGGGCCGACCGGCAGGCCGCGGTGAGAATCCATTCGGACGGGACTTTTGAATTTCTGGAGGAAAGAAAAAATGGCTGAATACGAGCTGAGCATTCCCCTGGGCGTAGAAGATGTCCGCCGTCTCAGAGCGAAAGACGCCGTATATGTGACCGGTGAAGTGCTGACCGTCCGGGATATGGCCTATGAACGAATTCTAAAGGCCCTTGACTCCCATGCGGCCCTGCCTTTCAGCCTCCAGGACAAGGCCATCTGGCATGCCGGCCCCATTACTAAACAGGAAGGGCCGAAATGGAGGCCCGTTGCCGTGGGTTCCACCACCAGCTCGAGGTTCACCGGCCCGGCGGCCCGCCTGATCGAAAAGATGGGCGTCAAAATGGTCATCGGAAAAGGGTTTATGGGACCCCAGGCTTTGGAGGCCTTCCAAAAATACGGGGCGGTGTATGCCCATACCACCGGCGGCACCGCCGCCTATTACGCCAGCCAGATTCCGGAGATTCAGGGGGTTCATTGGCTGGACCTGGGGATGCCCGCGGCGGTCTGGGTCCTGAAAGTGAAGCGGCTGGGGCCTCTGATCGTGGCCATGGACTCCCACGGCCGGAATATTTTCGATGAGCTCCAATCCCGGGTGGACGATTCTCTGGACCGGATTTTCCAGGATTTAAAAATCGACCCCGCGCATAAATATCTCTGGTGGCCTTGACCGAAGAGGAGAAGTTCCGTAACGGGTTCGCTTTTATAGCCTTGTGTTTCGTGAATAAATATACCATCCGAAAATTTCAGCGCAAAACTTTCTTGAACTGAAGGTATGCCTCCCAGGGGTACTCGGGGTCTCATGAAGGTGATCGTCATTCATGCATGGGAAGTTGAGAGAATTGATCCAGGACGCATCCCGCTTGCCCTGATTCGCTTTGGTTCCGGGCAGGCGGGGCATGGGCCTTGGGAGCAGGTTTTGATTTGACCAGCCAGAGGCCCAGGTGTCTGAGGATGGCCTTGACGACCTCCCGGTCTTCGAAAAGGCTGATCCGAGTGATTCCCCCAGATCCAAGCTTTCGCGAGGACAGGCTTCGGGGAGTTCAGGGGGTCGACCTTCCCCGATCCAGTCGGAGACAGGCTCCAAGAAAATACCGGTGCAGCATCTTCGGGCGATTGAAGCTTCCAGGGCTACCTTCCAGGAAAGATTGGGTTGTTTCCCCGGACCCATTTATGATATAAATCATTGGGCCTGGCGGGAAAGGTTCCTATTCTGAATCTCCAATCTTTTTGACCGCTTTCCTCCCTTGAGACGGTACTGAAAGCGAAATTTCTGCGACGGAGGCTTTGCGCTGGAATGGATAAAGACGGGTTTCACTTGGGATTGGACGTAGGGTCGGTAAGCGCCAAGACGGTTTTAATCGATGAGGATATGAATGTCGTTGAAGAGCATTACACTAGGACCAAAGGGCAGCCCCTGGAGACGGTCCTCCGGGTCCTGAATGAGATCCTGACCCGGGTTTCACCCGATCGGATCCGGAGCGTTTCGGTTACCGGGACTGCCGCCAAAATGATCGCCGAGCTCCTGGGGGCGGAATTCGTCAATGAGGTCATTGCCCAGGCCAAATCGACCAGCCATTTTCACCCGGAGGTGAAGACCATCATCGAGATGGGAGGGGAGGATTCCAAGCTCCTGCTCATCGACACCACACCGGGCAACGGCGATTACCAGATCCAGGATTTCTCCATGAACACCATCTGCGCCGCGGGCACGGGTTCCTTCCTGGACCAGCAGGCCAACCGCCTCCATTACACCATCGAGGAATTCAGCGAGCTCGCCCTCAAGTCCAAGCACCCCCCGCGGATCGCCGGGCGGTGCAGCGTCTTCGCCAAGAGCGATATGATCCACCTGCAGCAGGGGGCCACGCCGGACTACGACATCGTGGCCGGTCTCTGCTACGCCCTGGCCCGTAACTATAAGTCCAACATCGCCAAGGGAAAGAACATGGTCACCCCGGTCTCCTTCCAGGGAGGGGTGGCCGCCAACCTGGGGATGCGCAAGGCTTTCCTCGACGTGCTGGAGCTGAAAGAGGGAGAATTCATCATTCCCAAGCATTTCGCTTCCATGGGGGCCATCGGGGCCGCTTTCCTGACCATGGAAAACCCGGCCAAGTGGAAGAAGTTTGAAGGGGTGGAGCGCCTGCGCGACTATGTGAGCCGCCCGGTCACGCCGGACAAGACCCTCGAACCTCTCTCGCTTTCCGAGCACCATTTGAAGGAGAGCCGATGGGAGCCCCTCCGGAGCACTCCGGATGGAAAGAAAATCCCCGCCTACCTGGGGATCGACGTGGGTTCCATCTCCACCAACGTGGTGGTTACCGACGAGAATATCAAGGTCCTATCCAAGCGTTACCTCATGACCGCGGGTCGTCCCATCGAGGCCATCCGCCAGGGATTGAAGGAAGTGGGCGAGGAAGTGGGCCACCTGGTGGAAATCAAAGGGGTCTGTACTACCGGGTCGGGCCGCTATCTCACCGGGGACTACGTGGGCGCCGACGTGATCCGGAACGAGATCACCGCCCAAGCAACGGCCGCGGCCTTTATCGACCCGGAAGTGGACACCATCTTTGAAATCGGCGGGCAGGACTCGAAGTACATATCCATGGAACACGGGGCCATCGTGGACTTCGAGATGAACAAGGCCTGCGCCGCTGGCACGGGTTCCTTCCTGGAAGAACAGGCCGAAAAGCTGGGGATCTCCATCAAGGGAGAATTCGGCAGCCTGGCCCTGGGCTGTAAAAGCCCCTGTTCCCTCGGCGAGCGGTGCACGGTCTTCATGGAATCGGACCTGGTCCATTATCAGCAGAAAGGGGCCAAACGGGACGATCTCGTAGCCGGCCTTTCTTATTCCATCGTCCTCAATTACCTGAACAAAGTGGTGGGGGACAAACGGGTGGGCAACAAGATCTTTTTCCAGGGCGGAACGGCCTTCAACAAGGGGGTGGTGGCAGCCTTTGAGAAGGTAACCGGGAAGAAGATCATCGTTCCCGAGCATAACGAGGTCACCGGGGCCATCGGTTGCTGCATCCTGGCCCGGGACGAGAACAAATCCGGCAAGACCAACTTCAAAGGCTGGGATTTGAGCAACCGGCCCTACGAGCTGACCTCTTTCGAGTGCAAGGAGTGCCCCAACCGCTGCGAGATCCGCAGGGTCACCATCCAGGGGGAAAAGCCCCTCTTCTACGGCAGCCGGTGCGAGAAGTACGACGTGGACCGTACCCGGAAGCGGCGCGACGACCTGCTCGATCTTTTCAAGGAACGGGAAGAGGCCCTCATGGCCTCCTACGTGGAAGAAAAACCCGTCCCGCAGGACGCCCCGACGATCGGCATCCCCCGTCTTCTTAATTTCCTGGAGCTCATGCCCTTCTGGAAGACCTTCTTCACCGCATTGGGATTCCGCATGATCTTCTCGGACCCGACCAACAAGCGCCTCATCCACAAGGGGGTGGAGAAGATCGTGGCCGAAACCTGCTTCCCCATCAAGGTGGCCCACGGGCATCTTCTCGACCTGATCGACAAAGGGGTGGACACGATCTTCCTGCCCAGCGTCATCACCATGCCATTATCCCATCCTGACCTGGACCGTTCCTTTGCCTGTCCCTACGTGCAGGCCTTCCCTTACTCGGTCAAATCGGCGATCGACTTCAAGGCCCACGGGGTGAAGGTCCTCTCCCCGGTGATCCACCTGGGGGCGGAGCGGAAAAACCTGGAACAGTCCCTGGCCAACATGTGCAAGGAGCTGGGCAAGGATGCGGAGGAGGTCCGTCAGGCCATCGACAAGGCCGAGGCCGCCCAGGGAAGCTTCTATGCTTCCATGAAGCGGCGCGGCCGGGAAGTTCTGCAGAACCTGAAGGAGGACGAAAAGGCCATGGTCATCGTCAGCCGTCCCTACAACGGCTGCGACCCGGGGGTCAATCTGGGCATCCCCCAGAAACTGCGCGACCTGGGGGTCATCGCCATCCCCATGGATTGCCTGCCCCTGGACGAGATGGACCTCCTGGACGACTGGAAGGACATGTACTGGAAGTACGGCCAGAAGATTTACAGCGCAGCCCATATCGTCCGGGACGATCCCCGGCTTTACGCCATTTACATCACCAACTTCGCCTGCGGCCCGGACTCCTTCATCCTGCATTTCTTCAAAGAAAAGATGCGGGGAAAGCCATACCTGCAGATCGAGGTGGATGAACACAGCGCGGACGTGGGGGCCATCACGCGCCTCGAGGCTTTCCTGGACAGCCTGAAGAATATCCGCAAAGACCGACAGGTGGAGGAGCGGAAACCCAAGACCATCGTCGTCACCCACGACGCCAACCACCGCAAAGTTTACGTTCCCTACATGGCCGAGGGGGCCCATGCCATCGTGGGAGCCTTCCAGGCCTGCGGGATCGATGCCGAAGTGACTCCCAAATCCAACCAGGAGACGGTCTACTGGGGAAGGAAGTACACCTCCGGCAAGGAATGTTATCCCTGCATCCTGACCACCGGCGACATGGTTCGAGTGGTGAAAAGCCCGGGCTTCGACCGCAATAAGGTGGCCTTTTTCATGCCCTCCGGAAACGGTCCCTGCCGGTTCGGCCAATACCACCGGCTCCACCGTTTGATCCTGGACGACCTAGGATACCCCGATGTTCCCATCTACTCTCCAACCCAGGACGAAAATCTTTACAAAGACCTGCATATGATGGGCAAGAATTTTACCCGCCTGGGCTGGCAGGGCATGGTGGCCGTCGATCTTCTGGAAAAGAAGCTGCGCGAGACGAGGCCCTATGAGGTTCATGAGGGGGATTCGGACCGCGTGTTCCAGACCTATTTGAAAAAAGCTTACGAAGCGGTGCGGGACAGCCAGGACGACCCCTCTTTGTGCATGGAAGGGCTGGTTCAGGTTCTCCAGGATGCCCGGAGGGATTTCGACCGGGTGGAAGTGCGGGACAAGGGCACGAAACCCCGCATCGGCGTCGTGGGAGAAATCTACATCCGCTCCAATGACTTCAGCAACGAGTTCATCGTCAAGTCGCTGGAAAAGCTGGGCGGGGAAGTTTGGCTCCCGCCCATATCCGAATGGTTTCTATACTTGAACTTCACCTCCCGGCGCTACAGCCTGCAGAACCGGAGGTTCGGAAACTTCTGGAAGACCTACATCACCGAACTCGTCCAGAAACGGGACGAACACAAATTGGATCACATCTTCGATGGCAATCTGGTCAATCACCCCGAGCCTTCGATCAAGGAAACCCTCAAGGCGGCCAAGCCCTACCTGGATGACTCCTTCGAAGGAGAAGCCGTTCTCTCCATCGGAAAATGCGACGACTACTTGAAGAAAGGCTGTTCCGGGCTGGTGAACGTCATGCCCTTTACCTGCATGCCCGGGACCATCGTGGGGGCGGTGATGAAACGGTACCGCGAAGACCACAATAATATCCCCTTTCTCAACATGGCCTACGACGGTCAGGAGGAGACCAACACCCTCACCCGCCTGGAGGCCTTCATGCACCAGGCCCGCCAGTACCAAAAGCAGCATATCAATAAATAGAGATCGGCGGTCGGCCTTTCAGCAATCAACTGAGACCCAGAATTATCTTAGTTTTCTTGGACCTGGATGCTGAAAGCCGATCGCTGGCTAATGGCTGCTTTCCTCTTCCAGCAATCCGCAAATTGGTTTAGAATAACATTGAAATGGTATTGTCCTTAGGCTGAATGCTGATTGCCGATCCCTTTCCTATTCCATGTTTCAAATCATCTTTATTATTGCCATTTTGCTCTCGTTGTGCGTCTCTGCCCCCCTTGCCTTCCCCTCCGAGGACCCGAAACTGGCCGAGGCCCGCAAGAGGATGGTGGAGCGCGACCTCAGAGGACGGGACATTACCGACCCCAAGGTCCTGGAGATCATGGGGCGGGTCCCGAGGCATCTTTTCGTCCAGCCCTCCCTGAGAAACAAAGCTTACGCGGACCATCCCCTGCCCATCGGGGAGGGACAGACGATCTCCCAGCCTTACATTGTAGCCCTGATGACCCAGATCCTGAACCTTCAGCCCGGCGAGCGGGTCCTGGAGATCGGCGCCGGTTCGGGTTACCAGGCCGCCGTGCTGGCCGAACTCACCGACCAGGTGTACACCATCGAAATCATCGAATCCCTGACTCAGCAGGCCGCCCAGCGCCTAAAACAACTTGGGTACGACAAGGTCAAAGTGAAATACGGAGACGGGTACTTCGGCTGGGAAGAGGCGGCCCCCTTCGATGCCATCATCGTCACCTGCGCCGCCAACCACATCCCTCCGCCTCTTATCAAGCAGCTGAAAGAGGGGGGACGTTTGATCATTCCCCTGGGGAGCACCACCTATTTCCAGACCCTAACCTTGCTCGTCAAGAAATCGGGCAAGGCCGATATCCAGCATCTCACGGGGGTCGCCTTCGTCCCCATGACCGGCGAAGCCCTGAAAAAATGAACCTCTTCCCTCCCCCTGCACCGGTATGACCCCCACGGACTTGAGCGGACCCCTCGCCTACCGCTCCTCTATCCTTATTTCTTACCTGTGCACCATGCTCCTTTGGGGGGCGGTTTATATTTACATGCCCATCCTGTCCCCTTACACCAAGATGGTGAGCGGTTCTCTCCAGGCTGCCGGCCTGGTCATGGGCGCCTATGGACTCTCGCAGATGATTCTTCGGGTTCCCCTGGGAATCCTATCCGACCGCATGAGGCGCCGAAAGCCCTTTATCGTCCTCGGGTTTGTTTTCGACGGGCTCGCCAACCTCGGCCTGATCCTGTCCGGGAGCACCGGGATGCTTTTCCTGTCGGTATTCACATCCGGCATCGCCGCGAGCATGTGGGTGCCCTTCACCGTCCTCTTCTCGAGCTACTTTCCGCTGGGGCGAATTGCCCGGTCCATGTCTTTCATTATGTTCTTCTCCCGGCTGGCCCAGGTCTGCGCAAACTACTCGGGGGGAAAGATTGCCGATGCCTGGGGATGGACGATCCCGTTTTACGTAGGGGGAGGATTATCGTTTCTGGGCCTTATTCTGGCCCTGGGGATCTCGGAAGTGCGCCCGGAGAAGAGTTCAGACCTCAGCCTCACCAAGGCATTGCAGGTCGGCCGGAACCGGATGCTACTGATTTCTTCATTCCTTTGCATCCTCATGCAATTCTCCAACTTCGCCGTCGCCTACGGCTTTTCCCCCATCTTCGCCCAGCAGCTGGGGGCCTCCAAGGCGGACCTTGGCCTTCTTCTCTTCTGGTACCTGCTTCCCAACCTGGCGGGTACGCTTCTCTCGGGGACCTTCATCCGCCGTTATCTTGCCGACCGGTGGATCCTTACCGTGGGTTTTCTTCTCATTGCGGGGGCCGTATTTTGCATTCCCTTGACCGGCCGCCTCGGCACTCTCTTTTGGGTCCAGGCCATAAACGGGACCGGGGTGGGCTTGGTGTTCCCCCTCCTCATGGGCCTGTCCATTCAATCCATCCCCAGGGAGCAGCAGGCCACGGCCATGGGCTTTTTCCAGTCCCTTTACGCCGTCGGTATGAGCCTGGGCCCGATCCTATCTGGTTTCTTCGCCCAGCAATGGGGCCTTTCTTCCGTTTTCGTCCTCAATGGACTTCTTTGCCTCCTCGGCGCCTTTTTTTCCTTCATGAAAATTCCTTCTGCTTCCCGGAACGAATCATGAGACGGGGTGCATTTTATTTTCCTGGAGATCAAAGCCTTTCTCTCCTACCGGAACGATCAGCGACCGATTTCTTTCTGGCGCTCGAAATCCGGGTGGGAAGCCGACTTCGTTTTGGGTGCGTTCGCCTTCTTCTTCCGCGCAATCCCGCCAAGGGCGGGATTTCCGGGCCATAAGCCTGGCTTGGAGTAAAAAGAGAACTCTTCAAATTAAAGGGAAGGCGCGGAAAAATCACGGTTGACAGGCCGATCGGCGAAACGATATGATTCTTCGGCAGTCAGCAATCAGGTCAGCTTTTTCAATTTCGGTTTTCTGGGGAGGTTGGAATGCGCAGCGATTTGATGAAGAAAGGATTGGAGAGGGCGCCCCATCGGGCGCTCTTTAAGGCCATGGGGCTGACCGACGAGGAGATTTCCAGGCCCATGGTGGGGATTGCCAATTCGGCCAACGAGCTGATTCCGGGGCATATTCACCTTGACCGGATCGTCGAGGCGGTCAAAGCCGGGGTTCGCCTGGCCGGGGGAACTCCTCTGGAGTTTTCCACCATCGGCGTATGCGACGGGATCGCCATGAACCACGAAGGGATGAAATACGCCCTCCCCAGTCGGGAGCTCATCGCCGATTCCGTCGAGATCATGGCCATGGCCCACCCCTTCGATGCCCTGGTCCTGGTCCCCAACTGCGACAAGATCATTCCCGGGATGCTCATGGCTGCCCTGCGGATAAACATTCCCTCCATCGTGATCAGCGGCGGCCCCATGATGACCGGCAAGTTCGCCGATAAGGAAGTGGACCTGATCAATGTTTTCGAGGGAGTCGGGAGGGTTGCCCGGGGAGAATGGAGCAGGACCCAGCTAAACGACTTGGAGGACTGTGCCTGCCCCGGTTGCGGCTCCTGTGCGGGGATGTTCACCGCCAATTCCATGAACTGCATGTCCGAGGCGGTGGGCCTCGCTCTGCCGGGAAACGGGACCATCCCGGCGGTGAATGCCGCTCGGGTTCGTCTGGCCAAAATAGCGGGGATGAAGGTCATGGAGCTCTGGAAGAAGAACATCAAGCCCCGGGACATTGCCACCCCGGAGGCTTTCAAAAATGCCATGGCCGCGGATATGGCCTTGGGATGTTCCACCAATACCGTCCTGCATCTTCCGGCGATCGCCCATGAAGCCGGGATCGACCTGAACCTCGACCTCTTCAACAAAGTGAGCGACCGGACCCCGCACCTCTGCTTCTTGAGCCCTGCCGGCCCCCATCACCTGCACGACCTGGATGCGGCCGGGGGAGTTCAGGCGGTCCTGGCCGAATTATCCAAGCTCGGGGGCATCGATAAAAAAGTCATGACCGCCACGGGCAAAACCCTGGGGGTCAATTTGAAGGGAGTGTCCGTTAAGGACTACGAGGTGATCCGCTCCATCGACAACCCCTATCATAAGGAAGGAGGGCTGGCCATCCTTCGGGGAAACCTGGCTCCCGGCGGGGCGGTGGTGAAGCAGTCCGCCGTGGCCCCGGAAATGATGGTCAATGAAGGAAAGGCCATCATATTCGAATCGGAGCCGGAAGCCATGGCCGGGATTCTGGGGGGAAAGGTCAAGCCGGGCCACATCGTGATCGTGCGGTACGAAGGGCCGAAAGGCGGGCCGGGCATGCAGGAGATGTTGTCTCCCACTTCCGCCATCGCCGGCATGGGGCTGGACAAAGACGTGGCCCTGATCACCGACGGCCGGTTCAGCGGAGGTTCCCGCGGCGCGGCCATCGGCCATGTCTCTCCGGAAGCAGCCGAAGGGGGGCCGATTGCCCTGGTCCGAAACGGCGCCCGCATCCGAATCGACATCCCCAAGAAGAAATTGACCCTTCTGGTCAGCGATGAAGAACTGAAACGAAGAAAGAAATCCTGGAGGCCGCACAGGCCCAAGATCACTTCGGGCTACGCCGCCCGGTATGCCCAGATGGTCACCTCGGCGGGAACCGGCGCGGTTTTCAAGGATCGTTTTTAGTTTTATTCCTCGCCATCGGAATACCGCAGGGGCGATTCATGAATCGCCCCTATACGCCCGCCTGCAAGGACACCCCAAAATCCTCCATGGAGCGAAAAGTCATGACCTCCCGGAAACGAACCCTGACCGCCCTCTCCCACCGGGAGCCGGACCGGGTTCCTTACGACTTGGGGGGACTGGGCCCCAGCGGAATTTCCATCCAGGCTTACCGGAACTTGTTGAACCATCTCCAATCCCAAGAAAAGGGAGAAGTCGGAGATGTGGCCAGCCAGCGAGCGAGGTTGAGCGAAGAATTCTTGCTGGGTTTTCGAGTCGACACCCGGTCCTTCCGCGTGCGCTCCCAGGGCTCGTGGGTATTGAAAATGCAGGAGGAAAAAGGATATTCCTCTTTCTACGATGAATGGGGAATCGGACGGAAATTGGCCGAGGATCGGGGAATGCATTTTTTTATCTTCCACCATCCCCTATCCGAAGTCGAAACCTCCGATCTTTCCCGGTTTCCCTGGCCCGATCCCATGGATGGCCATCGTCGAATTGGAGTGGCGGAAGAAGCCCGGGTGATACGCCAGGAGGCCGATCCCGCCTTTGTCCTGGGAAGTTCTTTTTCCTCGGGGCTTCTTCAATTCGCAGCCCAGCTCGAGGGGCACGAGCGTTTTTTCACCGATCTGCTCCTCGACCCCAAGCGGACCGAGTGGATTCTGGACTAACTCCTCCAGCTCAAGCTCAACCTTTCCCGCTATGTCTTGGACCGGGCGGGAGATTGGGTTGACATCTTTTTTTAACAAATCTTCATTTTTTTCTTGACAGGTTTTTTTAAAAAATTTACACTGTATAAAAATAGATTTAAATCTATTTGTGGATTTGGATTTATTTTCCTTGAAACTGGAGACTATTCGCTCCTCTTGGAGTTTAGCCATGAGGACCTCGGATATATTAAAAAAGCTAAATATTCCAAGACACAAACTGTATTACTTGGAGCAGAAGGGGTATATCAAGCCCAAGCGGATCCCCATGGGAGAACTGGAGTCCAGGGAGTACAGCGACGAAGAATTCCGAAAACTCGAGCTGATCTGGAAATATTTGCAAAGCGGCTTTAAGCACAAAATCGCTTACGAAAAAGCCCTGGAGGAACTGCAGAGCCCGAAGCTCAAGCTCGACTCGCAACCCCAAAAACCCGGACCTACAGAGTCCAAAACCTGAGAGGTCAACATGAACGTTTCTGGCAGTACCGTGCTCCCTCGGGAGCCCATCCGATCCGCCCGGCTGGCTGAGGCCAAAATCCCCGTGGAGGAGGAAAATCAGCCGAATCCATGGAAGGACGCCACCGATGAAGAGTGGGATGACTGGCGTTGGCAATTGAAAAACCGGATCACCAAGGCCGAACAGCTCAAGCTCCTCTTGAACCTGAACGATGAAGAGGTCGCGGCCATCGACGCCTCCAAAGGCCGGATGGCCACGGCCATAACCCCCTACTTTGCCACCCTGATGAGCCGGACCGATCCCAACTGTCCCATCCGCCGGCAGGCCCTGCCCACCCTCCAGGAGATTCACTTTTCCCCTCACGATTTGGTGGACCCCTGCGCGGAGGATGAAAATTCTCCGGTCCACGGGCTGGTTCACCGGTACCCCGACCGGGTTCTTCTCCTGGTCACCGACAAGTGCGCGGTATACTGCCGCTACTGCACCCGGAGAAGAATGGTGGGTTCGAGCGAAAAGTGTATCAGCGAAGAGGAAATGGACGAAGCCATCGGCTACATCCAGGCCACCAAAAAGATCCGGGATGTTTTAATCTCCGGCGGCGATCCCCTCCTACTGGAAGACGACCACCTGGAAAGAATCCTGATCAAGTTGAGAAAGATTCCCCACGTAGAAATCGTGCGCATCGGGACCCGAGTGCCGGTGACCCTTCCCCAGCGCATCACCCCGGCTTTAACCCAGATGCTGAGAAAATACCATCCCCTGTGGATGAGCATTCACTTCAGCCACCCGAAGGAAATCACCAAGGAGGTGCGGCGGTCCTGTGGCCTGCTCGCCGACGCCGGAATTCCCCTGGGAAGCCAGACCGTTCTTCTGCGGGGGATCAACGACAAGCCCTCCATCATGAAACGGCTGATGCATGAGCTCCTGAAAACCCGGGTTCGCCCCTACTATATCTATCAATGCGACCTGGCCATGGGAACGGAGCATTTCCGGACTCCCATTGCCGTGGGAATCAACATCATCGAAAAGCTGCGCGGCCACACGACGGGCTATGCCGTGCCCAGTTTTGTGATCGACGCGCCCGGCGGCGGGGGCAAAATCCCCGTAGGGCCGACCTACCTGATTTCTCAGGACAAAGGGAGGATGATCCTGCGCAACTATCAAGGAAAGGTTTTTGAGTATCAGGAGCCCGGAAACGAGGACTCCTGATTTGGAAAGGAGGTGGTGCACCCTATCATGAGGACAGGCAAAAGGAGTCGATCATC
The DNA here is from genome assembly GCA_013388675.1 of Syntrophaceae bacterium. Taxonomy (GTDB): domain Bacteria; phylum Desulfobacterota; class SM23-61; order SM23-61; family SM23-61; genus SM23-61. Next base: position 31,633 of record JACAEW010000034.1, read on the forward strand.
GCCAAGAGCCAATTTGACCCCACACACACCTAAGCCCGCCTTTCTCGCGATGACTCCTTTTGCGTAACAAAAATCGGTTATCACCCAGCCTTAAGCCTTCTTTCTTCCCTAAGAAAGAAGGCTTTCTTTTTGAATGGGGGTTGGACAATTCGGAATGGGGGATCAAAAAGGATGGCTGCGCCGGACTGAAGAATTCAAGCCTTGGAGGCTTTTCCTCTTCGTTTTTTCCCAGGAGCCTTTGAATTCCTAACTCCTTGAAACCTTTTCTGAGGTTCCGGTTTGAGGGCGATCTGGATCACTTCGTCCATTTTTTGCACGAAGCGGAACTCCAGGTCCTTCTTCACCTGTTCCGGAACTTCCTCCAGGTCCTTCTCGTTCTTCTTGGGAAGGATCAGGGTGGTAATGCCCGCCCGCTTTGCCGCCAGGACCTTCTCCTTGATCCCGCCCACGGGAAGAACCAGCCCCCGAAGGGTGATCTCGCCGGTCATGGCCACGTCGCTGCGCACCGGCCGTCCCGTGAGCAAAGAGGTGATGGCGGTGAACATGGTCACTCCGGCGGAAGGACCGTCCTTGGGGATGGCCCCGGCGGGAACGTGGATGTGAATATCGCTGGAGTCGAAGAAATTATCGGAAATCTTCAAGGTCTTGGCTTTTGACCGCACGTAGCTCAAGGCCGCTTGGGCCGATTCTTTCATGACCTCTCCCAATTGACCGGTGAGGCTGAATCCCTTGCGCCCTTTCATGCGGGTGGCTTCCACGAAAAGAAGGTCTCCGCCGGTGGGGGTCCAGGCCAGTCCGGTGGCCACCCCGGGCTCGGAGGTGCGCTCGGCCACCTCGGAAAAGAATTTGACCGGCCCCAAATAAGACGGCACGCTCTCCGGGTCCACCACGGTGAGGCCTTCGGCCCCTTCGGCTACCTTGCGCGCCACTCCGCGGCAGATATTGGCGATCTCCCGCTCCAAATTCCGGACCCCGGCTTCGCGCGTGTACTCCAGGGCGATCCGGCGCAGCGCCCCATCCCGGAATTGAATCCTTTCCTCCGTCAGGCCGTGAGCGGCGATCTGCTTGGGAACCAGGAAGTCCTTGGCGATTCGCAGTTTCTCCTCCTCGGTGTATCCGGGAAGGTCCAGGACCTCCATGCGGTCCCGCAACGGCGCGGGGATGGGGTCCAGGATATTCGCCGTGGTAATGAACATCACCTTGCTGAGGTCGAAAGGCACCTCCAGGTAATGGTCGGAGAAGGAATAATTCTGCTCCGGGTCCAGGACTTCCAACAGGGCGGAGGAAGGGTCTCCCCGGAAATCCATGCCCAGCTTGTCGATTTCGTCCAGCATGAAGACGGGGTTGTTCGATCCGGCCTTGCGGATTCCCTGGATGATTCGGCCGGGCAGAGCCCCCACGTAGGTGCGACGGTGCCCCCGGATCTCCGCCTCATCGCGGACTCCGCCCAGGGACATGCGGATGAACTTTCTCCCCAGGGCCTTGGCAATCGATTTTCCCACCGAAGTCTTGCCCGTTCCGGGAGGCCCCACGAAGCAAAGGATCGGGCCTTTCATGTCGGCCTTGAGCTTGCGCACGGAGAGATACTCCAGGATGCGCTTCTTCACCTTTTCCAGGTCGTAATGGTCTTCATCCAGCACTTTCTGAGCCTGCTGGATGTCCAGATTATCTTCCGTGGCCACCGCCCAGGGAATCTCGATCAGCCAGTCCAGGTAGGTCCGGGCGACGGTATACTCGGCGGCAGCAGGAGGCATCTTGGCCAGGCGATCCAATTCCCGCTCCGCTTCCTTCAGGGCCTCCGGGGGCATCTTGGCCCTGGCGATCCGCTGTCGGAGGTCTTCGATTTCCACGGTCCGCTCGTCTTTCTCCCCCAGTTCCTTCTGAATCGCTTTGAGCTGTTCGCGCAGGAAATATTCCTTCTGGGACTTATCGATCCCTTCCCTCACCTGACTCTGGATCTTGGACCCCAGCTCTAGGACGCTGAGCTCTTTGCTCAAGGAAAGATTCACTTTTTCCAACCGGGCGATCACGTCCAGCGTCTCCAGGATGGCCTGCTTATCCTCCAGGGTTAGGTTGAGGGTGGAAGCGATCAGGTCGGCCAGAACCCCGGGCTCTTCCACGTTCATGGCCATAATGGCCAGTTCAGCAGGAAGGTTCGGGGCCATCTCCACGAATTTTTGAAAAATCCCCTTGACCCCCGCCATCAGCGCCTGGGTTTCCGAGCTCTTTTCCCCCTGGTCGGCGAGCGTTTTCACTCTCGCCCTCAGGAAGGGATCCTTCTGGGTGAATTCACCGACCTGTATGCGGGACGTCCCTTGAATCAGCAGTCGGAGGCTGTTATTGGGCATTTTGAGCATCTTCAGGATGTAGGCCGCAGTGCCCACCTCGAACAGGTCCTCCGGCTTGACCTCCGTGGCTTCTTTATTCTTGAGGGCCACGACCCCGATCATCTTGTTCCCCAGAAGGGCCGAATCGATCAACTTGACGTGACGGTCCTGGCTGACCATGAGCGGGAGGAGCATTTTGGGATAGAGAACGGACTCGCGGATGGGAAGAATGGGAAGCTCTTCGGGACTCTCCATCCCCTTGGCTTCCTCGGCCTTCTCCGCAACCTCCTGGGCGGACAAGTTTTCAAGGATCGTGTCGATCGGATCCTCTTTCATCGGACCTTTACCTCCACGTTGAGGGAAACCGGCTCTTTCACTTTGGGCACCGTGATCACCAGGATCCCCTGGCGGTAGGAAGCTTTGAAATCATCGGACTTCAGCGGAAAAGGGATCCGAATGGTGCGCTGAAATTTCCCGTAATCGATCTCCATCTGATGGAGATGGGTTTTGGAGGAGGAAGACGGCTCTTTCCGGAACCCGCCGATAAACAGGATATCTTTATCGAAGGTCACCTGGATATCCTCCGCCTTCATGCCGGCAATCTCCATGACCACGACCAGGTGGTCTTCGGTTTCATAGATATCCATCGGCGGCGAAAAAGACCGATCCGGCTGATATCCCACCGGTTTCGGGTCTTTGAACATGTCGTTCATCATCCGGAAAACCTGATCCGTGAACTGGTCAAAATCTTTCGGCGGCATGGTCTCCTCCCCATCCCAACTCCAAATATAATTAGAGAGTAAGCATTAAAAAGGGTGGAGTCAAGGGCCGAAGAAATGCGGAATTCTGAGTGGGAAATGCGGAATCTCAAAACCACTGCCGTTTTGGCGGCCTAAGGTAGGTTGAAGATGGGGGGCTTTTTTGGTAAGATTTCTTTGTTTGGCTCTTCCGCAAGGAAGGTTCGGTTTTTTTGATCTGGAGGTTGAATCATGGCGGAGATCAAGAGCGCCGTTGAGCTGGCCATGGAAAGGACGAAGGGGCTTCGTCTTTCCCATGAAGAAATGGAAAAAATGAAGGAAGAAGAGATGCAGTCCAAGGCGGCGGGCCTGGTGAACCGCTTCCTGGAAGTGGATTTCCATCTCCGGGATGTGGAGAAAGAACTCGGAAAATTCGACCCCCGGCAACGCAAGCACCTGGAGCAACTATTCCTTCATCATCTCATCGAGGCGATGAATTTGGACCGGGACAACGACCTGATCTTTCAGGGGCTGGAAACTTTTCTCCCGACCAGCGCCTGGACGGTAAAGAAGATTAAAGACCTGATCCAAAAATACCAGAGCAGGAAAAAGGATGAATTCCAGAAAACCCAGAACGATTTGCGCGCCGGGCTGGAACGTATGGGAATCAGCGGTTCGGCGGTGCGCCCCAAGGTCGAGGGAAGCCCGGAATGGGATAAGGCCCGGTCAGCCTTCAAACCACGCTTTGAAGAAGAGTTGAAAAAATTGAAAAAAGGGATCCTCCATTAGATCCCTCGACGAGCCGCTGCTCTGGAAACGGGGGCAATCCATGGAATCGGTAGTCGTACCCGATGATTTTCCTTCCATCCTTTCGGGAACCGCAGCGCTGAAAAAGCTTGAGCAGTATGCCCGCGTTACGGTTTATACGAACCGAGCCTCCACTCCGGAGGAGCTGATCCAAAGGCTTCAGGGGGCCAAAGTGGCGGTCAATATACGGGCTTACTCCAAGTTTGATGAATCCCTTTTGAAAGCCTGCCCGAGCCTGAAAATGATCGCCGTCCTGGGAGTGGGTACGGACAATGTGGACCTGGCCACCGCTTCGCGCCTGGGTATTAAGGTAACCAACACCCCGGGTTTTTCCGCCGTTTCCGTGGCCGAACACACCTTGGCCTTGATGCTCGCCGCAGCCCGAAAAATACCGGCCCATGAGAGGGAGCTTCGTGCCGGACGATGGACCCGTTTTCCCATGACCCAGCTTCATGGGAAAAGAGTGGGGATCATCGGTTTTGGAAATATCGGGCGACAATTCGCCGGACTGGCCAAAGGAATCGGGATGAAGGTTTGGGCCTGGACTTTCAACCCTAGCGCCCGGAGAGCCGAGGAAGCGGGAATTCAATTTGTGGAATTCGATCGGCTATTATCCCAATCGGATGTGATTGCCGTAACCATCAAGGCGTCGGAAAAGACCCGGGGGCTCATCTCCCGTCAGGCCTTAGAAAGGATGAAACCCTCCTGCATCCTGGTGAACACGGCCCGCGCCAGCATCGTGGACACCGCGGCCATGATCGAGGCCCTTCAGAAGGGCAAGTTGGCCGCCGCGGCCCTGGATGTGTACGATCGGGAACCCCTTCCCGCCGACGACCCCATTCTTTCCCTGCCCAACGTGGTCATCTCCCCCCATAACGCCGGCATGACCCCGGAGGCCATCGAGCGGGGAAATGAAATGCTGGTGGAAAACATCATTTCCTTCCTGCAGGGGCGATTGATCAACGCAGTCAGCGGCTGATTTTGCCCCGGGGACACCGTGCGGCATAATGGATATTTCACCCGGGACGGGAGATATCTTGCTGCGCCTGAAACGGAAGAGGGCGAAGAGCGGTTCAGCGGAGGGGATCCTTCAGAGCTCCGCCCTTCCGAAATGCGGTTAAGATAACCGCCTCTCTGAGGTTAAACCGCTTCTCCATCCAGAAAAACGGTCACTTCTCCCTCCGATGGAGTGAAGGGCGGGCTCTAAGGGGGATTCGGATCTTCGTATCCGGAGCCCTTGAATTCAATTAAACGAACCCAAGACCTCGGGGCGGTTCCGAACCGCTCTTCCTTATTCTCCTGGTACTTCAACCTCGATCTTTTTGGGAAGGTAATGCTCATCGATCGGGGCGGTAATCTCTAGGATCCCATCGTGATACTTGGCCTGGATCTCGTCCGTCTTCACGCCCTCGGGAATGGGGATGGTGCGCCGAAATTGGCCGTACCATAATTCCTGCCGAACCCATGACTCCTCCGGAATGTCCTTCTCCCTTTTCCGTTCCCCCTCGATGGTCAAGCATCCCTGGCCGGCATTTAATTGGACATCTTGGGGGCTGACCCCGGGCAGTTCCACTTTTACGACGAAGCTGCCGTTGCGCCGGAAACTTTCCACCGGGGGGGAAGAATAGATCTCTTCCTCGGAAAAGCCGGATGTCTCCATGAAATCTCGAAAGAATCGATCCAGGTCCCAACTCAATTCAGCAAGATCTTTAATTGGATCCCATTTCATTAAGTTCGCCATGGACTTTACCTCCTTTCCGATAGGGTGCGTTACCTTGGCGTTGCTTTTCGGATTAATCGGCTTCCACTTTGATTTGCTTGGGAAGCTGGTCCTTGTCCATCGGTGCGGAGATTTCCAGCACCCCATTATGGTACTTGGCTTTGATCTTATCCGCCTTTAGACCTTTGGGAATGGGCAGGGCTCTTCGGAAAGAGCCATAGAAGACTTCTTTTTTCCGGAAATCCTTCCTTTTGACCTCCTTATCGGTCTTGCGCTCTCCCTGGATTATTAGGCGATCCCCCTCCACCGTTACCTGTACGTCTTTGGGATCGATTCCGGGCAAATCGGCCTTGACGATGTAATTGCCCTCCTTATGGTACGTTTCCACGCGGGGGGCCCACCGGGGAAGCTGACGATCCCTGTCGATCCAGGTTGGCTCCAGGAGGTCCTCTTCAAAATCTTCGAAAAAATCCTCAAAGTCCCAATCCCAGGCCCTGCCACCCGGTCTCCATGGGACTTTCGGTCTCCACTTGACAATACTATTTTTCATGTTTTCCTCCTTCCTATTCCGGCTTTGCTTCTTCTGCCGGAATTCGTGGTGATCGAAGATTTTTTATCCTTCGTGAGGTCGAAGAGAAAAGTCTTAAGTTTTCCTTTCCTCTTCAGGTGGAAAAAAATTTTTCTGCAAAAAAGGATGATCCAAGGAAGGATTGACAAACCCAAAGCAGATGATCGGCCCGTACCGATAATCCAGGACCGGGAAAGCTACTTAGGCTACCTTTTTTTCCGGGTGCCTCATTCCAGGTAAACCAATGAAAGCACCCATGAGCCCAATGATGGCCACGATGGCTCCTACCACGATGTTATTCATGGACATGCCCGTTATCTCCCTATACCCCATAACAAAAGGAGAGATGACGAGCCAGATCCCCAGCAGTGTCTGGAAGATCATCCAATAGCGAAGGCGTCCCATTCTATTTCACCTCCTCTTTCTTACTTGGGATTGTCATCCTTCCTATTCGGGAATATTTGGGATATGGGTTTTTTCCGGTAGGATAATAATCATCGAAGCGGCCTTTGTCAAGACTTTAACAACCTTGCCTCAGAGTTTCTACGGCATGTTTAACTAATTAAAATTATTTATATTTTTTAATCCGAAGGGAGAGGATGGTTTCTGACTTCCCTCCGAGGAATCCTCGTTTTTAACGAATCAAGAGTCCCCTCGTAAACCTCGGGTCAATTCGGTCCGCGGGAGAAATTCTTGCGTATTGTTCCTCAAGCAAATGAAAACAATAATCCCAAAATCTTTGTAGGGAAATCCTTCTTCCCTCCTCTTTCGCAACGGATTTCATCCAATCGTATATTTCCTTGCGAAGTTCCCTTCTTAGAACCCGCAGTCCTGCCTCTTTCGGTTCAAAAAAGAGCCGAAGGAGGATGGGGAGTTGACCCTTTTCAATCGGCATGAAGGAAAAAACATTCTTAAGAATTCGATTCCCCCAAGAGGTAAGCAGGATGGTGGCCAGAGTCATATCTTCCCAGCGACTCGGATAATACCCCCTCCAGTCGGTTTCTTTAAGTTTCCTGGGGGAAAGGCCCAAATGATCGACAAGGAATTGGGTCGCGGCGTCGATCATTTCCAGAAACAATCCCATCTCTTGGAGGTCCTCTAGGGTTTCGAAATCCATATAAAGGCCATTTCGGTAGAGAGCGGGGCGTTTCCGAAGGAGGCCTTTCATCATTTCACCGTGGGGAGAATCCAAAAAGGCCAAATGATGCCGGTTTCCCTCGAGCCAAGGACCCTTGAAAATCGCCTCGGCCCTTTTCTTCAAAAGAAGAGTGCTTCCGAACCCACACTGAAAGATTTTTTGCGGGGAAACCGACCGGAGAATATTTTCCGGTGGGGCTGCCTTTTCGCGGCATAATGTCTGGAGACCCAAGTTCAGGTAGTGAAAAACCTTCCTTCCCACCCGTTCCATTTCTTCCCGGGAAAAGTCAGCCAGAGATTCGGCTATGATCGCTTTGTTGAAAAGGGAGACCAGCTCGGCCCGGACGGCGTGTCTTTCTGAGGGATGGTCCAAGCGGCGGAGAGCCGAGGAAAAAACGGGGCTAACTCCTTGAAGGATTAAAGGGAACGCAGAAGCCAAGCCGTTTTCCCCCGGCTCCCGGGGAATAAAGGGTTTCCCCTCCAGGCTAGCTGTCCGCGGATTCACGAACCGGTAGATTTCCAGGGCCTCTTGAAAATCGGGAAATCCCAGGTCCGCCAGCCGGGCATTCCGCCAACGATACGCGGCCTCCTCTAAATCCGATTCCAGCTCCCAGATGATCCCCTCCATCACTCTCCGGTACAGGTCCGAATCAAGGTGAAGGAATTTTTTCAGAAAGGCCTGAAGAATGTCGCGGGATCGTTCATCCTTGAAAGAGACCGAGTAAAGACTCTCTAACGAGACGGCAGGAGGCTCTTCTTCCATGCGAAGCGGGTCCTTTCCCTGCTTGGTAACCTGGATGAATTTTTTCAGGACAAAAATAATCACCTCCAGGTCAGCGGTTCGGACAAATTGCTCAAATTTTTCATCCCCGCATTCCGTCATGATTTCCATCCATTCAAGGATTTTCTCGGGGATTAAGCGGTCTTTTCTCCAGGCATCCAGGTCTACCAAATACTGAAATTGCTGGGGAGTCACAAGATTGAGAAGCTCAAGGCAATCCCTCTTCCCAACTTCCTGAACCGTCATGAAAATCTCCCATTCGGGGAGAGTTCGGGCCAACTCCTCCGGTTTTTCCGCAAGCAGGATGGCGTCAAGCCTTGCCTTGCCCCGTTTCCGGAGAATCCTTTCCAATTGGTTCTTGCGAGGGACAAAACGCAGGTCTTCGTCCCCTCCCGCCGGAGTTACCGGCAAAGGGGCAAGAAATGAATTTTTTGCTGCATTCAATCGAGTTCCCCCATTTATCGTCTTAATGGAATACCGCTCTGTATCCCCCCTGCGGAAAAGGAAATCGGATCATATTCGGGGCAGGACATATTTCTTCACCCATTCATCCACCGCTAGGAATTTCCCGGTTCCAATGTCGAATTGGATTTTTGCATTCCCCTTGCCGGCGGGTCTTTCGCGGGCGATGTCTCGAAGGATGTTTTGAACCAGCCGCTCCACCTCTTCGCCCGAAAGCTGGTATTCCTTGAGCAACGCCTGGACTCCCTGAGGGTTTCGGCAATCAACAATAAACTGCCGCAGCTCCTGTTCCTGAATACTCCTTATTTCTTCTAGGGGCTTATTCATCCGCTGGGCAATCCAGGCCGCGCGCAGATAGTTCCTTTTTCGCAGCTCCCAGGCAAGTTCTATACCGAGGTTCTTTTCTTCGTCTGACGAGGGAATCGGTTCCATCGCTTTTCCCATCGTTTTGAATCCAGCCTTTTAATTTCCTGTATAGCTGTTTTATATTCCTCCGGGGATTCCTATAAAATTCTTCAGGGTCCATATCGATCCAATCCCCCAGCGGTTCCTTTGCAGCCCTCCGGCGAGAAACGCGGGCGATGGCCTCCGCCGGCTTCTTGGGCGCTCCGTACCAATGAAAGACCCCGAAATACCGTTCATGAACGAGGTCCTTCAGCGGGGGGGTATCCCATAAAATCGGGTCATAATCCCCATAGCACCAAGGCAAGGCGCCCTGAATTCCATACTCCCGGAGGCTTTCCAGGACCTTTCGATAGAACCATTCCCCCTCTTCTTCCGATACCAAGACCCTATCTCCCAGCTTTTTTTCATCCGCCTGGGAGGGAATTCCGCCCGATGGCTTAAAGGGTACACCGAATTCCTCCAGGATGACTTCTTTGCCCCCCAGCCATTGGGTCAGAAGGGCGAGGAAGAGGGGAATTCTTTCATCCAGGGGACCTTCCCCCCAGGGGGCATAACCAGGGTAAGCGTGCATGGAGAGGACGTCACAAAATGGGGCGGATTCCCGGGGTCCTAGAAGAGTATTATTTTCCAGGTCTCCCTGGTGGAGGCCGAGGGTAATGGGAAGGTGCCCATCCCGCCGCTTCAGCTCGCTAACCATCTCCTCCAGCCACCCTTTGGCGTCGTCTTTCGAGGAGGGAAGAGCCAGGTTCGAGGGCTCATTCCCTAAATCCCATCCCCAAACCGCCGGGTGTCCTTGCAAGGCATTGCTGGTTTCGTGAAGGAGAAGCTTTTGGGCTTTCCTAAGTTCCCGCTCCTTGTAGAAATTCCGGACTGTCGCCGATTGAATTCCGCCCCCCGAAAAGATTGGAAATCGATTTTTCTTCTTTTTGGGTTCCAACATCCAGGGGGGGAGCCAATTGACCCCGCTCATGTGCCCGCAGAAAAAAGTTGGAAGAATCTTCAACCCGGCGTCGTTAGCCAGACTGGCAACTCGGACCAGGTGATTTAAGGCACTCACCGAGATTCGATTGATCTCCGGCTGAAAATCCTCCCAGAGCAGAAAGATTCTCACCAATTCAAAACGAAACTCGGCGAGTCGGGCAAAGTCTCTCTTGGCCAGCGCGGGGTCGAAATTAAACCACCAGTACATGGCCTTTTCCGGGGGCCAGTAATTAATTCCTATGAGGAAATCATTCCGAACCTTCGATCCCATATCCGGACTTCCTTCCAGTTCTGTTTCCCAACCTTTCTTGGAGCCTCCCGTTTCAATTCGATAATGGATTTTTTCCCATCCCGGCCTCCGCCCGAAAACAGTACTGGGATCATCAAGACCGCGAAGGCTCCCCCCTTATTCAAGTTAATTATATTATTTAATTTAATTGAATGAAAACCAATGGTTAACTTGATTGTCCCGGCGATGTAAGCGGTTACTTTTTTTAATAATCATGATTATTGAACATGTCAAGTATATCGGAAAAAAGCCCTTAATGGGTATTGAAGATGATCCCGGATTTGACAATAAGATAACAATTTTATATATTTATAAGGGCTCTCCTTTGGGGTATCGAATTTGCTCAATCCTTTGAACGGAATTCCTCGCCTTTAAAAGGCGGGCGAGGTTTTCATAATCGTCAATCCCTTCAACCAAGGGACTCTTATCAGCGAAATCAGACTTCTTTTGCAAGCTCGGTCTTTGCTTCATCCCAATCCCTCCTGTTAAGGTAAGATGGAAAGGGAGGACGTTTTTTTCCTTTGCCTTCAATCGATAGTAGGAGGTTGGGGATGAAGACGGTGGCCCCAAAGAGGGCTCGGGGATAAATCCTGTGGCGCTCCGACAGGATGGGAAGGAATCGTCTGCTGCCGTCGGCCATAAATCAACAAGGAGGGGTTGCATGGAAGAGGACAAAAATGGGGTTGACAAGTTCATGAACATCGACAAATTTATTTCCGAACTGATCGGGTATCATGAACAGATTAAGCAATTAAAGGCCTCGGAAGTCCAATACAAAAATTTGGCCGGGACCCTTCAAACGAGCGTGACCCAGTACCAAACCATAATCGATCATCTCCCCCAAAGGGTTTACCTGAAGGATAAGAACTTATTTTACCTTTTTGCCAACCCAAATTATGCCCGGCTCCTGGGAGTGAATCCGCAGGAAATTCCGGGAAAAAGGGATCACGACTTTTTCCCCTTCGAAACGGCGGAGCAACGCCTGAAAGATGACCGGGCTTTTATGGAAAAGGGAACCCCGGAGGAAAAAGAAGAGCGGGTTTCCGAAGACGGAAAAGAGCGGGTGGAAAGGGTGGCCAAATTCCCGGTACGGGATGAGGCCGGGCAGGTCGCGGGAATCCTGGGAATATCCTGGGATATCACCGATAAAAAGGCCAGGGAAGAAGAGCAAGAAAGAAAAACCATGGAACTTACCCGCCTCCTTGAGGCCCGTACGAACGAATGGAAAGAAACCTCCGATAAACTTCAATCGGAGCAGGCCGAACGCCGCCGGCTGGAGGAAAAACTCGACAGCCTGGAAGGTTTTTATGGGATCCTCTTCGAGAATACCGGAACGGCGGTTGCGATCGTGGAAGACAACCAAAGGGTAGCCCGAATCAATTCGGAATTTGAAAGAATGTCCGGGTATTCCCGGGCAGAAGTGGAAGGAGCGAAGAATTGGAGCGATTTCATTCATAACGGGGTTCCGCAAAACATGGAAGACATGAGGAAGTCTCCGGACCCGAATTCCCCCGACCCGAGAGTGCAGGCGTTCCAATTCGTGGATAAACAAAACAGGGAAAAAACCGTATCCTTGACCGCGGCCCGGATTCCGGAGACCAATCGGGTGATCATATCCATGGTGGATATCACCAAATACAAGCAGGCCCGGGAGGAGTTGAACCGCATTTTAAAGCAGTTCACGGAGTTGATGGCGGCCATGGAAAGGGGAGTAAAAAACCTGGATGGATAACCGGGTTTTCGGGCCACCGAACCCGGATGGGAAGGAGAATGGAATCCGGGGGGCCGACGAAAGTACCCTTCCGCGAAACGCGCCGATGCTGGATTGCGTGAAGAATGGATAGCCATAAAAGATGAATTTATTCCCAAAAAAGAAAAAATTAATCAACCCGTTCCTGGGCGACTCGAACCTGAAATTCCTCTTTCAGCAAGATACGTACGAGAGCTTCTATCATTTTCTGAAAGACCCCTTTGCCCCGCACCCCGATCCCAACCTCTTTTTTTTGACCGACAATTTCCGGGAAGTCTGGAATTCGGTGCTTCAGGGCATCATCGAAAAAAAGGGATTCATCCTGCTCACCGGAGAAAAAGGGATCGGAAAAACGACCCTGATGGCTCTGGTTTATCTGTATTTAACCACCAATGGCCGCAAAGTGAAGGCTATCCCCCTGTTCGACCCGCCGCATACGATCGAGGACCTTCTCCGGGTGGTCCTCCGAAATCTGGGATTCCCGGCGGAGGAGGAGAATAAAAGCGCCATGCTCTCCCGGCTGGACGAAGACATCCTTCGAAGGTCTGCCGAGGGAGAAACCGTGGCCTTGATTTTGGATGAAGCTCAGAATCTTCGGAAAGAAGTCCTGGAAGACATCCGTCTTTTGGCCAATCCTGATCCGCGAAGACCCAAGTTGCTCCAGGAGATTTTCGTGGGAGCCCCGCAATTTGAAAAAATTCTTAAGGGCCGGGGGTTATGGATCCTCAACCAGAGGTTTGAGGTCCGCTGCCGCCTTTGCCCCTTCTCCCTCGAGGAATCCCTGGCCTACATCGAGCACCGGCTGAATCGGGTGGGAAGCAGCACGGCCAAGGTCTTCACTCCAAGGGCCGTGTACTTGATTGTCCGTCATGCCAGGGGGATTCCCGGAGCCCTTAACCGGCTTTGCCAGGAAGCCCTCTTGGTTGCTTATACCCAGCTGAAAGAGAGGTCGGATTCGGCGGATGTGAGAGAGGCCATCGCCCATCTCGAAAAAAGCTGGTTGGGAAGATGGCGACTCCGGGGGAAAATCCGATTTTGGCTTAGCGAGAATTCGGCGGAAAGGTAATCGGGCGGCAAAATCCACAGCCCTGGGGACGACGCTCAAGTCAATCACCTTGACTTGACCCCGCCGATTTCCTACAATCCTCTCAAAAAACAAGCGAGTGGATCAGGCAGGGAAGATATGGAGGGGATCCATAGCTCAACCCGATCCGGTCCTAAGGAAGGTAGCTTGCTGCAGGCGAGTCTTCAGAGGGTCTTGGAAAAACTTCGCACCGAGGTCCAAGCCTTTTACGGGGAAAGGCTGGTTTCATTGGTCATTTTTGGCTCGGTCGG
>JACAEW010000065.1 GCA_013388675.1 Syntrophaceae bacterium
CCCCAAGGCACCGGTCCCCGAACCCTTCGCCTCAAACTAAATCCTACCTAAAACTGAGACAACCCCATTCATTTTCGACGCGACCCGATGGAAGAACCGCTGCCTCAGCATGACCTGCCCCGGGCGGGATGCCCCCCTGGGCCCGGCCAAATCTCTTCCGGCAGGGGTAGACCCGGGAAGCTCAAAATCTTCCTCAAGCACCCACTCGATTGGGAGAAGACCCTGAAAATCCTTGCCCTGTACATCTCAAAGCATTTTTCCGCAAAATTGGGCATGAAATCTGCTATGATAGGGCTAAGCTGGGAATGGCGCCCGATCTTCTGGGGAATCTGGTTTTCTCCCGGGGCCCCCGGGCCTGAAGAGGGGCGTGGACCAGGGGGTGTTTTCCGATGTACCTCGAATACTACGGCTTCCGGGAAAACCCGTTTAACCTGACTCCCGATCCGCGTTTTGTCTTCCTCAGCAAGACACACCGGGAGGCCTTTGCCCATCTTCTGTACGGAATCCAAAACCGGGTGGGATTCATCGCCCTTACGGGGGAAGTAGGATCGGGAAAAACCACGGTCTTACGCACTTTTCTCAGCTATCTCGACTCGGAGAATTACCGCACGGCTTTGATTTTTAACCCCCTCCAATCCCCCAGCGATTTCCTTCAAAGCATTAACCGGGAACTCGGGATCCCCCCTTCCACCTCTCCGGGAGAGACCCCCCTGGACGCCCTCAACCAGTTTCTCCTCCGCGAGAATGCCGCGGGTCGCACCGTGGTCCTGGTCATCGACGAGTCCCAGAATCTTTCGGCCTCGACCCTGGAGCAGGTTCGGTTGGTCTCCAACCTGGAAACGGACCGGGCAAAGCTCATCCAAATCATTCTCGCCGGGCAGCCGGAACTCGGGCAGATGCTGAAGAGGAAGGAGCTCCGTCAGCTCAGCCAGCGCATCATCGTGGCTTACCACCTGCAGCCCATGGATTTTCAGGACACCGTCCAATACATCAAACACCGGATCGGGGTGGCCGGAGCGAGGGGGGGCGTTCTCTTTTCAAAATGGGCGTTGAAGCGGATTTACCGACACTCCAGGGGCCTTCCGCGGCTCATCAACACGGCCTGCGACCGGGCGCTCCTGGTCGGATTCACCCTGGATTCATCCAAGATCACCCATCGCCATGCGGGCGAAGCGATCCGGGACTTGAAAAAGGACCCGCTGATCGGGTCCCCGAAAAGACGGCTGATTCTGATCCCCTTATTGGCATTGTTGGTAGTTCTCCTGGCGGCGGGATTATATTTTGCCGGGCTTCGGGCTCCTGCTCCGTTTTTCGATTTAACCCGGCTTTGGGGCAGGGGCGGACTCTCGGAAGAAACCCCCGGGCCAACCCGGGAGGATATCACCCGCGCCATGGCGGCCGAACTCGGGAACGCTCCAGAGCCCGCGGGCATCCAAGAGGAATTCTCCGTCGCCCTGGAGGCTGAACTCGGGAACCTTTCGGAGGATGAAAGCGCCCGAAGGGCGTTCAATGTTTTAGCCGGCCTCTGGAATGTGAATCCCCTTCCCGAATTGATTTCTGGGAATGCTGCGGAGGGAATGGAAAGGGCCGCCCGCGGGAGGGGACTCCAATTATACCGGTTTTCCGGGAACCTGGGCGCCCTTCTGAGGATGGATTATCCCGCCGCCCTGGAACTGGTTCTTCCGGGGGTGGAAGGAAAACGTTTTCTCTCCATCGTGGGAATGTCGGGGGAGCAGGTCAGGGTGGAGCCACCCCTGGCTGGATGGAGGGCCCTTCCTTCCCGGACGTTGGAGAAGTATTGGTCCGGTCATGGTTTTCTTCTCTGGAAGGACCCGCTTAACCTTCAGGCCAAGGTGTCCATGGGGTCCAGGGGAGAGCCCGTAAAGCGCCTCCAGGACCTTCTTCGAGAAGCAGGGGTCTACCAACAGCCCTTGACGGGCATCTATGGGAGCGAGACCCTCTCCGCCGTGAAAGAGTTTCAAGCTTCCAAAGGAATGGAAAAGCATGGCCTCGTGGACCCTCAAACCTTAATGCTTTTGTATCGGGCGGTCAATCGATTCGAAGTTCCCGGTCTCACGGCAGGAAACCCATGAGCCTCATTCTCGACGGGTTGAGAAAACTTGACCGTCAAAGGTCCTATAGCCGGAAGGGAACGGTTGACCTGGCCGCCACCATTCTCAAGCTGGATGACCTGCCCCCGGAAAAAAAATGGAAGCGATACCTTTCCGCCATCTCCATTACCGCCGTGGTCACGGCGGCGGTCACTTACCTGGCAGTGGTGGGCTTGGGCTCCGGGAGCAAATTCCCCTCCCCCCCCTCCGAAAAAATATCTCCCTTAACTGAGCCATCGAGCCGCACCGCTCAGGGGCCACAGCCCTTTCTTAAAACCTTCCCCCTTGCCCGGGAAACGCACCCCCCGGCCGCCGGGGCGAACCTTCCCGCTGCCGCGGAGCCCGGCGCACGGAAGAAAACATCTCCTCCTTCAATCGCCGCTCCCGCTGCATCCCGACCCAGTTCCGGGCTGGCCAGTTCATCCGGCCCGCTCCCGCGAAGGACGGCGAAAGGCGATTCAGCCCCCTCTGCGGCCCCCCATCGGTTGGGCGGGATTTCCCCTTCCCAGGCCGGAGGGCCGGCAGAGTCATCGCCCCCCGCAACCGAACCGATGATTGGAAAAAGCCCCCCCCCAGCCGCGGGTTCATCCCCTCGCCAAATGATCGGCGAGGCTCAAAGCGGGAAGAATCAGGACCAGCCGAAATCCGAGGTCCGGGCTGACTCCAACGTTCCCGCGCCGCCCGCGGATGAAAACCTGGCCAACCGGGCGGCAGCTTCGGATAAGGCCGACTCGTTCCCCGGGCCGGCAAAAATACCCGCTGGAGGTGCGCTCAGCGCCTCTTCCTCCTCCCCTCCCCGGGTTAAAATTTCCGGGATCGTTTGGCACGACGACCCCTCCAAACGCCGCGCGGTGATCAACGGCACCTTCACCAGCGAGGGCTCGGTCATCGAAGGCCTGAAGGTGGTGGAGATCCTTCCCACCCAGGTTCGCTTCCAGCACCAAGGCCGGTTCTTCGAAATTTCGATTTTTGAGTGAGAGTTGACCGGTTGGCGCGTCGATCGGTCCTGACTTAGCGTTGCCCGACTGATTTCATCACGAATTCCCTGCCGGGCCGATTTCAAGACCGAATCGCAACCCCATCCAGGATGTCTTTTTCCTTCTTTGGAAGGAGTTTCTTGGAGAAAGGGCGGGCGACTCGAACAGGAAAATGGTTGTTTTTCGCGACCGTTGGGGATAATAATAGCACCTGAAAAGAAAAGGCCGGAATCGGTTGGGGAAGAAAGAACGATCGATGGAAAGAATGAAAAGCCTTCGCCAAAAGGTATTCCACCTGATCCTCACGGCGGGGATCATGAGCCTATGGACCGGTTGCAGCTTTGCCCAGTCGAGAGTTCCCGACGTCCACTACGAGCCCACCCCCCAGCTCATTGTCGAGGAAATGCTCAAGATGGCGGAAGTGAATCGGAACGACATCGTCTATGACCTGGGCTGCGGTGACGGACGATTCGTCATCACCGCGGCCAAGAAATACGGGGCGCGAGGGGTGGGAATCGACATCGACCCGGAACGAATCAAGGAAAGCCGGCAGAACGCGCGGATTGCAGGGGTCCAGGACCGGGTGAGGTTCATCGAAGCAGACCTCTTCGAGACCGACTTCCGCGAAGCCACCGTGGTGGCCCTTTATCTGTTGCCGGAATTGAACCTGCAGCTCCGCCCCAAAATCCTGGAAGAGCTGAGGCCCGGGACGAGGGTCGTGTCCCACGAATTCGATATGTACGATTGGCCCCCGGATAAAATGGGGAGCCTGGGCCGCAATAAGTATTATTTGTGGGTGGTTCCGGTCGATGCCGGCGGCCAATGGCGCTGGACCTTCCCATCCCCCCGGGGGGAAGAGCTATTCACCTTCCGGATAACCCAAACCTTCCAGAATATCGACGGAAGGATCGCCACCCCTTTCCATACCGTAGGCCCCCTGGAGGCCTATTTGATCGGCGATCAGATCGGCTTCCTCCTTCGGTACCGGCCGCCCGGTCAAAAGGTGGAGATGCGCTTCCAGGGCCGCGTGTCCGGTAACACCATTAACGGGACCGTGGAGGTCCATAACGGCCCCCTAGCCGGCAAACATAAGTGGGTTGCCCGGCGCCATTCGATCGAGAAGAGGGAAAACGACTGGAAGAAGGCTACCTTCCAAGGCCCCAAACCAAAGGCCTACGAATAGAGCTTTTTGAGCAGCCAGGCCGTTCTTTGGCCGAGGGTTTTCGCCAGATCCATGCCCTCCTGGTCTTTTTCCACCTCCCCCTTCTCCCGGCCCACTCCGATCACCCGCCCGGCAATGATCATCTCGCCGCTCAGGAAGAAATGGTTGATGGTATCGAGGGTGTGGACCGCCCCCGAACGGCGAACGGCCGCCACCGCGGCCCCCACCTTGTTCCGGAACATGCGGCCATTGGCCCGGGCTACGTACCCGGTACGGTCGATGAGGGCCTTCATTTCCGGGGTGACGTCGTTGAAATAGACGGGGGAGCCGAGAATGATTCCTTCCGCCCCGAGCATTTTCTCGATGCATTCGTTCGCCCGGTCTTTCGTCACCGCGCAGCGCCGGTCCTTATTTTTGATGCATTGGGAGCAGGCAATGCAACCCCGGACCTCCATCTCCGAAAGCTGCACCAGTTCGGTGGCGATATCCTGTTCCTCAAGCTCCCGAAAAACATGGCGGATGATGAGCGTTGTGTTTCCATCCTTCCTGGGGCTGCCGTTAAAGGCGATAACCTTCATGATCTCCTCCTGCCTTCCGACGCGGAAAGATTTTTCTCCTTCCCTCCTTTTTAATCGATCGACGGGTATTTACGGGCATGGTTTATACGCCTCATTTTCCCCTAAGGAACCGCACGAATTTTTCCATGCCCTCCTCCAGGATGGACCGGTCCGCCGCATAACAGATGCGCACGGAGCCCTCGCCCCCGGCCCCGAAAGCCACCCCCGGGGCCAGGCCGACTTTGGTCTCATGCAGGAGGCGGCGGCAGAAATCGAAAGAATCCTTTAGGCCTTCTATTTTGGGGAAAAGGTAAAAGGCCCCATCCGGCGAAGGGACCGAGACCCCCGGGATTTCACTCAACATGCCCAGGCAAAAGTCCCGATTCGCTTTGTAGCGGCCGAGCATTCTTTTGATTTCCTCCTCCCCCTGGGCCAGGGCGGCCTGCGCAGCCCTCTGGGTGAAACTGGCAGCGTGGGAAACGATGAATTCATTAAGCTGGGCGGCCTTTTGGCCCACGTCCCGGCGCACCACAATCCAGCCAACCCGCCATCCGGTCATGCAATAGGTCTTCGAAAAGGACTGGGCGACCATCACGGCGTCGTCGCGCCTCGCTTTTCGCAGAATCGAGGGGGCGGGGATTCCCAACTTGGGGGCCCGGTAATAAATCCGGTCATACACTTCATCCGCCAGGAGCCAAAGATCATGGCGGCGTGCAAAGTCCAACAGACCCTCCTGCTCCTCCTCGGTCGCCACCCACCCCAGGGGATTGGAGGGAGAGGTGTACACGAGGAGCCGGGTTCGGGGAGTCACCGCCTCCTCCAGGGATTGAAAATCGACCCGGTACCGTCCGCTCCGGAATTGAAGCCTTACTTCGTGCGGATTTCCGCAGTCCATCAAAACCGTGGAGGTGGCGTTCGGCCAGGCCGGGGTCAGCAAAATCGCCCCATCCCCCGGGTCGATGGCGCAGCGGATGGCCAGATTCAAGGCCTGGACGCCGGAGGCGGTGATGACGATTTCCGAATCCGGGTCCAATTCGACCCCTTGCAGCCTGCGGTAATAAGCGGCAAGGTCCCTCCGCAGTCCGGGAAGGCCCGCATTTTCCGAGTAAAAAGTATACCCCTCTTCCAGAGCCCGGCAGGCGGCCTGCTTGATGAAATCAGGGGTCGGGATGTTGGACTCCCCGAAGTAGAGTTTTACCACCCCCTCCATCTTCATGGCCTCCTCGGCCAGCTCCCGAATCCGGGAGTAAGGAACTTCCCCCGCGCGTAAAGCTATTTTCGCCATAATCTCCTTCAATCTGAGCTCTTTGAATTCTTTTCCCCAACCTTGGGTTTTGCCGATTCTAACCCATCCCGACTTTTCTGTCTATCGCCTTTCCATGGGACCCCTTGAAAGGAAACAATTTTTACGATGGGGAGCATCCAATTTCTTGGGAGAAAGATGGCCATTCAACGCACCCCAGCTTTTCCCCCATCTAAAAAATCAATCAATCAACTGCGGGCACTGCCCAAAGGGCATCCCCGTCACCCGCTTCTCCAGGGCCGGCTTCCCTACCCATCCTTCTGGATCGTAAGTTGGTTTCTTTCAGTGACCACGAGCCATAATCGCGGCCTTGCTCTCTCTCGACCCCAGAAAAGCATCCGGTGCTGTTCCTCGCTTCCATCCAGTCCTTTTTGCACCGCAAGGAGAGGTTGAATTTGGGGGGTATTCCATCAGGGGGTTGGAAATATCTCGAAGATGGTCACTTCGGGAGGAGCCAGGAAGCGGATAGGCGGGCCCCAGGTCCCCGACCCGCGGCTGACGTAGAGGACCGCTTGGTTAGGCAGTTGGAATAAGCCGGAATTGTAGGGAAAGAGAAGCCTGGAGAGGAGAACAAAAGGGAAAATCTGCCCCCGGTGGGTGTGCCCGGATACCTGCAGGTCAAAGAGCCCGAGAGATTCCTTATCGATCACAGGACGATGTTTCAGAAGGATGGTGAATTTATCCCGGGGTAGGCTCGATAGGAGCTCCCTTTCAGAGATTTTTTCTTCTCCATAGGAGAGGCCCGTTGGATCGTCGACTCCTGCTACATTAAGGACTCCCCCGATGGTGGTCCCTTTTCCACGGAGAAGTTGAAAGCCGGCACGCCGGGTAAAATCCAAAGCCTGCCGCAAGCCGGCGTAATACTCGTGATTTCCAGTGATGGCAAATTTCCCCAGCCTGGGCTGAATTTCCCGAAGAAGTTGGGTTAAACCATCGAGATGATTGATCTGGGCATCCACCAGGTCGCCCGTCGAAACGAAGAGGTCCGGTGTTTCTATCTTCACCTTCTGCAGGATTCTCTTTAACCGCTCCTCGCGAACGATCATTCCCAGGTGAACATCCGATATCTGGGCGATCTTCAACGAGCCGATTTCTCGGGGGATCTTTGAACTCTTCACGATGACCCGCTCCGTGCGAATATCCCAAGCCTCAAAATGCCCATAAACCCCCGCGGCGAGGGCGAAAAAAAAAGGAAGGAAGAAACGCCAGGCAAAGGACGGGGGCCCGATCTCTTTTTTCAGGATGAGACCGCCGAAATAGAGGATGAGGCGGTACCCATCGAGCGCCAAGGAGCTGGCGAAGAAGAGAAAGGCGAATCCCATCCAGGTGTACCCAACAGAAGCGGCCATTCGGGCGAGAGATTCATAGCCATGCTTCTCCAAATACCAAACGAGAAGAGGAGAAACAACCATGAGCAACATGGAAAAAAGGACCAGGAGACTGGAAAGGGTCGTTAAGGAGAAGGCATCCCGGATCTTCGTAAAGATGTAGTAGTGGAGACCGCCATAAAGGGAGAAAAAGGCTAGAAAGAATAAGCTCATAGAATCCCTCTTGGCCCCTTTTTACCGATCGGCGATTCGGGGCCATCCGGAAATCAGGGTAGCCCGGCCCTAAAAAGGAGAAATCATTTTCCCCGTGCAAAATCGTTTCATAATTTCGCGCCCCGTCCGGAGCCCGGCTATGATTTCAATCATCCCACAGGGAAGACCGATTTTGATTTTCGGGAATCCGAGAAGGAATGCTGGGAACCGTTCCGGGGGCCTTACCTAAGCGAAAAGGGTCAGCCCGTGAAATTAGATATGGATGATCCTGGCGCCCTCAAACCCATTGAATTTCGTGGAAGAAGCGATGCTGTAGGCTCCGATGTTCTCGGTGTACAGATAATCCCCGATTTTCAGATTCCCCGGGAGTTGGACAGCCAAGGAGACTTTGTCAAAACTGTCGCAGGTGGGCCCGACCACCGCGCACACTTCTTTTTTCCCGCGCCCGAAGGAATGAAAATTCGGGACCCAATGGTCGTAGACGACGCCCGAGAAGGTATGATAAACCCCATCGTTGATATAGTAAAAAACCTTCCCCTCCCTCCTGGCCTTGCCGATGATTTCGGTTATCAGGACTGCGGCATTGGCCACCATGAATCTTCCCGGCTCGGCAATGATCTCGATGTCTTCGGGAAAGAGACGCTGGCATTCGGCATTGATGAGTTTGGCAAGCTCTTCGAATTTGGGGACCTGGGCGTCGTAGGGTACGGGGAATCCTCCGCCGATGTCCACGATCTTGAGAGGAAACCCTTTTTTCCGGGCGGCATGGAAAATATCGGAGGTAATGGCCAGGGCGGCCGCATAGTTGTCAAAGTGGGTGCACTGGCTGCCCACATGGAAGCTTAATCCTTCCACCACCAACCCGGCATCAAAAGCCTGCCCGATCAAATGATCGGCATCTCCCGGCTCGGCCCCGAATTTGGAGCTCATTTCCACCTGGGAGCCGCTGTCCGGAACTTTCAATCGCAAAACCAAACCGGCGGCATCACAATGTTCCTTTATTTTCATGAGTTCATCCAGGTTATCGTAGGTAACCAGGGGCTTGTATCTTCTGATTTTCCTTAATGTGTCCCGGTCCTTAATGGTGTTGGAAAAAATGATTTTGTCCCAAATGTAAAAGTCTTTGTCCTTTTTTTCAAAGTGCTTGATGTACCCGTAAATCTGCTTGAATTCATTGTACGAGGCCACATCGAAGCTCGAGCCTTCCTGGAACAGGGTTCGGATGATCTCCGGGTGGGAGTTGGCTTTGACCGCGTAATAGCATTGAACCCGGGGCAGGTTTTCCTTGAACATCCGGTAATTTTCCCTTATTTTGCCGTGGTCCAGGATGAATAAAGGGGTTCCGTGCCTTTTGATGAGTTTGAGAAATTTGTTTTTCATCTCCCCTTCCCTATTCCTTGGGCGGCAGCTTTTGGATAAGCCTTCTCAGTTGATTCACTTCTCGATTATTCTCCAGGTAGGACTCCATCAACTTCCGATGCAGCTCCGGGCCCCGATCGTACAACCTTTTTGGTTTTTTGGGCCGAGTCGTCTGGATGACGTAGGCCACCATCAGGGGAAGCGCTACGGTGACATCCAGATAGGCGGTGACGGTTTCTTCCAATTGGGTGGGGTCGATCTTGCCCCAGCTCGCCGCCTCGCTCGGCGGGGCCCCCGATAATCCTCCCGTGTCCGGCCGGGCATCGGTGATGTTAATATCGTAATCCTGCCCCGCCTCCGGGATCATGAGGACTTCCTGAATCTGCGGCTCCGTCTGGAGCATGAAATTTTTGGGGCTCCCGCCCCCGATCAGGATGACCCCGGTCTTGCCTTTCTCGTACCGTTTGGCATTCAAGATGATCGCGGTGGAATCGTTGACATCCAAACTCGGGTTGATTTTGAGCCGAAAGAAATCCTGAAGCCCGGAGGCCTCGGCCAATAGCTCTAGACCCGCCACATTCATCCCGATGGTGGAATCTCCGGGGGAAGAAGTAAAAATCGGAATTCCGAGCCGATAGGCCGCGGCGACGATGCTGACCTCTCCCAGTCGATTTTGCTTTTCGAATTCATTCATCACCTTTCCCAGATGGTGGTAAAACTCCCGGGTCCCCATCTCTTTTTGGAATTCAGGGCGCACCAGGATTTTTCGCAGTCTCCGGTCCGTTTCCATGAGAACATCTTCGTAATCGAAGAGGATGTCGTAGATGCGGGTGATCCCTTTTTTCCTCAAATCGGCGTCATCGACCAAGTGGCTGCCCCGGTGCATCGGCAGATTGAAGGCAAAATGCAGGTCATGGTACATATTCGCCCCGGTGGCGCTGATCCAGTCCACAAAACCATGATTCATCAGGGGGATGATGGCCGAAGGCCCCAATCCGGCCGGCGTTAAGGCACCCGCCAGGCTCAACCCAACGGTGACATTCTCCCGGGAATATTTATCCCGCAACAAATGGCAGGCGGCCCTCAGCCGGCCGCTGTTATAGGCATCCATGTTGTCGATCAGTTTGACGATATCGGTGCCGCGGGAAATCGGCGCAGGAAGAATCCTTTTCCCGGAGAGATACTGTTTCTTGCCCGGACAGACTGTTTTTTTGCTTTTCATTTTTTTCCTTTTGGGAGAGTAGAAAATTCTCCGATTGAATATTCCTTCCTTCCTGGATGAAGCACGAGAAAACCCCGGTCCCCCCAATCCCGAGGCTTCCGAAGATTACAGTCTTTTCAGGAAATAGAGGAGAATATTCTTTAGGAAGGTCACGTAATGGTTCCCCACTTCAATCTTTTTGCCGCCGGGCGTTTGAGCGGTGACCCGCTCTTCCCCCCAGTCCACCAGCCCGCCGACCCAGTGAGGGGCAAAATCGGTCGTCACTGCGCCGGTCCTTCCCTTGCCGTGGGTTCCCGTCACCAGAAACGGCAGGGATTCCGGGTCCAGGGATATTATTCCTTTCTCGATCCGCATCTTCCGCAGCCCCAGGACCATGGTGGCCTCCTTTTTGGCTTTCACCCGGTTGCATCCGCAGACCATGGGGGGCTGGTCCCATGGAAGGCCTTTCAAAATGGGATGCTCCGCTATAACCTCGGGAACCAGTCCCTGGGACCAGTTGATACGGTCATCCTCTTGGAGGCATTCCACGGGCAGGAGGGGAGCGAGGGCGGAGGTATGGTAATTCCCGATCAAACCATGGAAGGACTCCCATCCTCCGATCATCAGTAGGGATGTCCCCTTCTGCACCTTCTGGGCAATCTGATCCTGGGCTCCTGCCGGAAAGTTTCCGCTGGGATAATCACTCAGGATGATGAGACCATAATCCTTTTCCAGCAGTCTCTGGGGGAAGGGAGCCTCCATCTCCACATAGTCGTAGCCGATCCCCGTCAGGGTCATCACCCCGCCCAGATAGCAGGCGCCGGTGGCCAAAGTGGCATCCCCGCAATACAGAACTTCTTTCTTTTCGGTCACGGATTTCTCCTTTCTCATTTCACCGCCCCCATGGTTAGGCCTCGCACGAGGTTCTTCTGGATGGCCACAACAAAGATGAGCATGGGAAGCACGATCAGGATCCCAGCCGCGGACAATAGCCCCCATTCCACCGCGAGGTATCCCACGAATTCGCTGATGATGAAAACCGGGGTCGTGCGCACCTGCAGGCTGGTGAGGGTGAGGGCCATCATGAGTTCGTTCCACGAGAAGAGGAAGCAGAAAATGGTCGTCGCCGCCAGGCCGGGGGCCGTCGTGGGCAAAGCGATTTTATAGAAAGCTTGGATGTTGGAGCACCCGTCGAGCCTCGCGGCCTCCTCCAGGCTGTCGGGAATGTCTTGGAAGAACCCCCGCATCATCCAGACCACCAGCCCGATGTTGATGAAGGTGTGGGCCAGGATCAAACCCGCGTGGGTATCGATGAGGCCGAAGAACTGAAAGGCCCGGTTCAGGGGGATGATGATGACGATGGGGGAAACCATGCGGGTGATGAGCAGGAAAAAGCCGACCGCCTCCGACCCCCGGTACCGCAGCCGCGCCAGGGCGTACCCGCAGGGAGTTCCGAGAAGCAGGCCGAGGATGCTCGACCCCGCGGCCATGATGAAGCTGTCCCGGATTGAGGTCAGAAACCCGGGCTTGACCAGGACCTTGCGGAAGTTGTCCAGGACGGGGGTGAAGAAGATCTTCGGCGGCACGGCGATGGTGTCGAAATAGGATTTAAAGGCTTGGGTCCCGATCCAGAGGATCGGGGAAAGGGCGATGACGCAGATGAGGATCATGGCTCCATGCTTCAAGACTTCGACGAGCTTCTGTCGGGTGTGCGGGTCCATGAGTCCCTCTAAGCCTTGCGGGTGACGCGCCGGAGAAGGGCGGCGCACATGGCGATGGTGATGAGCATCATGACGATTCCCACCACCAGGCCGTACTCGAAGCGGAAGTAGGAGAAGCTTTCCTGGTAAGCCTGGATGATGAGCGTATCCGTGGCCCTCCCTGGGCCTCCTTTGGTCACGGCATAGAGGATGTCGAAGGAGCGAAAGGCGCCAATCAGACGAAAAGTGAGGGCGATCCCGATCACCGGCCAGGCCAGGGGCAGGGTGATGAAGCGCGTCTGCTGCCAG
This sequence comes from Syntrophaceae bacterium, assembly GCA_013388675.1. Taxonomy (GTDB): domain Bacteria; phylum Desulfobacterota; class SM23-61; order SM23-61; family SM23-61; genus SM23-61. Next base: position 12,221 of record JACAEW010000065.1, read on the forward strand.
GCCGAGGCCCCGTCGATGCGGGCCGCCTCGAAGGGCTCCTGGGGGAGCATCTGCAGGCCGGCGTAAATGACGAACAGGGGGAAGGGAGTCCACTGCCAGCTCTCGATGATGATTACCGAAATCATGGCCGAGTCGATGCCCGTGTGCCAGAGCGAGATGGGCAGGCCCACGGATTGCAGGAGGTAATTGATGATCCCGCTCAGGGGATTCATCATCATCTGCCAGGTCATGCCCGAGACCACGGCGCTCATACCCAGGGGCAGGATGAGGATCGCCCGGTAAATCCAGACCCCCTTTTCGATGCTGTTGAGGAGTAGGGCGATTCCCAGGCCGAAGCCCACGGTAAGGCCCACCGTGCCGATTGTGTAGACCACCGTGTTCTTCATCCCCAGCCAGAAGAGCTGGGAGGTAAGGATGTCCCCATAGTTCTTTAGACCCACATACTCCAGGTTAGCTAGGCCTTTGGAAGTGGAGTGGAAGCTGAGATAAATTCCGTAAAAAAGCGGATAGATAAAGATGGCCAACAGGAAGAGGAGCACCGGAAGGGTGAGGATGAGGGCGGCTCCCCGCTCCAGGTCCATTTTCAACTTTCCCATGGATTCCCCATCTTAGCCGCGAAAAAACATAAACCCCTTTGGCCCCCCAGAGGGCGCCAAAGGGGAGAAGGCACGATCAATCCTGCGGGAGCGAAAGCCCTCGCTATTTGGTTCCGGCGATGATCTTGTTCCAGTCCGCGGCCAGCTCGTCCATGGCCGGCTTGGCTTCCTTCTGCCCGAGGATGACCTCCTGGACCTTGCGGGTTTGCACGTCCAGCAAGCCCAGGATGGAAAGGCCGGCCTTTGTCCCCGAGGGCAGGCACACGGCGGTCTTCATGGTCACGTTCATGGCGTCGATGAAGTCAGGCTGGTAAGCCTTGGTGAAGTCGGGGTCGGTCCAGATCGCCGCGCGGGGCGGCAGGATCCCCTTGATGGCAGCCTTCTTTTGAGTCGGCCGGGAAGTGGCCCACTGCAGGAAGTACCATGCCGCCGGTTTATTCTTGGAAAGGCTCGACATGGCGATAGACCAGAAGTGGGCGTTCGATACCCGGCCCGCCGGTCCCGTGGGATAGGGGGCGCATGCCACTTTCCCCACCACCGTAGATTTTTGGGGGTCCATGAGCCTGGGATAAATGACCGAAGAGTCGATGAAGGTCGCAGCTACGCCGCTCAGCATGGCGGTGTTGATCTGGTCCCACCCGAATCCGGCGATTCCTGGGGGGGCGTATTTGGCCAGCTCGGCCAGCATCTTGACCGCAGCGATGCTCTCGGGCGAATTCATCTTCACCACGTCATCCTTGGTGTACCAGTCCCCGCCGTAGGAACGGATGATGCCGTACAGGGGCATCCACAGGGCGGGGCCGCCGCGCACGGTGATTCCCATGGCCTTCTTGGATTCGCTGATCTTCTTCACCGTCTGGAGCAGCTCATCAAAGGTTGCCGCGGGTTTCAGGCCGAGCTCTCCGTAGATGTCTTTGCGGTAGACGGTGATGCTCGCTTCCGCGGTGATCGGTAACCGGTCCTGGTACCGGCCATAGGTGGTGATGGCCTGGGCCGCCGGGAAGAAATCCTTGAAGTTATACCAGGAGGGATCGGTGTACTTGGGGTCTTCCAGGAATTCCTTGATCGAAGCGGTCCACTTTTCCACGGTGAACTTGGGCGAGTCGTAGTATCGGCCCATAAAGGCGTCGAAGGCAAAGGTTCCCGAGGAGAAACCGGCCGGGACCTTCACGATCATTTCATCGTGGGGAATCTTGGTCACATTGACCTTGATCCCGGTGAGGGCTTCAAATTCGGGGATGAAGGGAGTGATCGTCTCCTGCCAGGGGTGGGTGGAAAAGAGCACATTGATCGTCTGCCCCTTGTAAGCCTGCCAGTTGATCTTGCATTGGTAATCCACCGGCTGTGCTTGCCCCTGAGCCGGGGCAAGAAAGAGGGCCGTCAGAAGAGCGAGCAATAACAATAGAAAGAGTCGTTTCATCGGATACCTCCTTGGTTTTTGGGTATTTCGCCCAGTCTAGAAACGATTGTATGAACGCGGAAAACCTGCTGTCAAGGGAAAAGAGGGGAGCCGGGTCAGCAGTTCAACCACCAGATGGAAAGATTGAGGCCGCTGGCGAAAGAGACCCAGAGAAAATAAGGGATGAGCAAAAGGCCGGCCGTCCGGGAAACTTGAAGAAAACTGCGGACGGTGAAAATGATGGCAATGCCCAGGACGCTAATTCCAATCAGACCGGCCAGGGGAGACCTCAGCCCGAAAAATAAAAAGGACCAGAGCGCATTCAAGCCCAGCTGGACTCCAAAAATGGCCAAGGCCCTCCTTACGACCTGGTGATGGAAACCTCTGCTCCAAACCAAAAAAGCGGCAATCCCCATTAAAATATAGAGCGATATCCAGACCGGCCCGAAGACCCAATCCGGGGGTGTAAACCGGGGTTTGATTAATTCCGCATACCAGGTGGAGATGGCCGGCCGGGTAAAGAAAGCCCCGATGAGCCCAGCCGCCTGGCAGACAAGCACGGCGATGATGAGTCTGGAAATATCCGTTCCTTTTCCCTTTAACAACCCTTTCCTCACTCCTCGTTTTCAGTCTATACCAGGAAGCCATCCTGGCGAAAGAGTTTTTCCCAGGTGCTCAGCCCGACAAAAACCAACAGTCGAAACCTTTATTCGTTGAAAATCGACACTAGGAAAATCCCTCAGGGCTCACACCGGCGCTGCAGATTTGGACGATCCTTCCAGGAGGAGGCCAAGCGGGCTTTTGGGTGGTGTCGTCATGTCTCGAATGACATGGGTTTAAATAAGGGTCGTTTCGACATTCTGACGTCCCTAAAGAGTCTGGATTTCACGGATGTTGACGCCCTTCATGAGGAGGAGGGTGGCGAAACGATGGCGCCTATGCCGAATTCGGCATAGGCGCTATCCCCTTTCAAATCGTGTCCAGCGCCTTTTTCAGCAGGCGCTCCCATTCCCGGTCCACGGTTTCCTGAATTTTTTGGATATCCTCGTCCGAGAGATGGTTGAACCGGCCCTGGAGGCGCAGGTATTCGTCCACCGGGAGGTTTTTGGGATTCACGTTGATGTGGTATCGCAGTCCCCCTTCCACCTCGTAGAGAGGAAAAACCTTCGTGTGTACGGCCAGGCGTGCGACCTTCACCGCTTGGGAGGAGGGAGCTTTCCACCCGGTGGGACAGGGGGAGAAGATATGGATGAACTTCGTCCCCCGGACCGACTTGGCCTTCCGGATTTTGTTGATCATGTCCTCGGGGAAAGCCACGGAGCAGGTGGCCGCATAGGGAATCCGGTGGGCGGCCATAATCTCCATCATATTTTTTTTCGGCTGACCCTTGGGGTGATTGGAAGGAGTGGTGGTGGTCCAGGTCCCCCAGGGAGTGGCCGAACTCCTCTGAATTCCGGTGTTCATGTAGGCTTCGTTGTCATAGCAGAAATAGATGATGTCGTCGTTCCGCTCCGCGGCCCCGGAAAGGGCTTGAATTCCGATGTCGAAGGTTCCCCCGTCCCCCACCCAGGCGGCAACGGTAGTATCCGGTTCCCCCCTCATGTCCAGCCCGGCCTTGACCCCCGAGGCGGTGGAAGCCCCGGTCTCGAAGGCCGTATGAATCAGGGGGACCTTGACCGCCGCGTAGGGAAAGGGGCCGCCGATGATCGACCAGCAGCAGGCCGGCAGGACGATCACCGTATTGTCCCCCAGGGCCTTCAGGGCGTAACGCATGGCAATCGTGGCCCCGCAGCCGGCGCAGGCCAGGTGCCCCGAATACATCAACTCCGGTGAATCATATCCCTCGCGCATGGCAGCTCCTTTCCCTTTACGTTCTCAACCCCACCCAGGCGCTGGGTTCTTCCGGCTTGGGACGCTCGTAGGTCTGGTAAATGACCTCATTCAGGGTTTGGAGGGTCGTATCCCTTCCCCCCAGTCCGGTGATATAGCTGTAGATCGGCGGCCTTTCCTTTTCGTTGCAGAAGGCCGCCCGGATCTCGTGGGCGAAAATCCCCCCGATCCCGGCAGAGAAGTTCCGGTCGAGCACGGCGATTTTGTCCGCCTCCCGGACGATGTCCAGGAGCTCCTCCTTCGGGAAAGGCCGGAAGAGGCGCAATTTGACCAGTCCCACTTTCCGCCCTTTTTCCCGCATGGCATCCACCGCCACCCGGGCCGTGCTGGTGACCGAGCCGGCGGTGACCAGGATCAGGTCCGCCCCCTCGCACCGGTACGGCTCCACTAATCCGTATTTCCGGCCGAAGGTCTGGCCGAATTCCTCATCCACCCGCCGGCAGACTTCCTTGCTCTGCAGCATGGCCTGCTGGATTTTATACCGAAATTCCATCAGATATTCGGGCGGGGCCAAACATGCAAAAATGTGAGGGTCCTTGGGATTCAGACGCAAGTCCGGACGATAGGGAGGAAGAAATTCGTCCGCCAGTTTCTGATCGGGAATGTCCACCGGTTCCGCCGTATGGGAAAGGATAAAAGCGTCCAGGACCAGCATCACCGGAAGGAGAACCTGCTCGGCGATCTTGAAGGTCTGGAGGACGGTGTCCAACACCTCCTGGTTGCTCTCGCAGTAAATCTGCAGCCACCCCGTGTCGCGCTGGGCCAGGCTGTCGCTCTGCTCCCCCCAGATGTTGAAGGGAGAACCCAGGGCCCGGTTCACGTTGGCCATGACGATGGGAAGCCGCGCTCCCGAGGCCCAGTGGAGCATCTCGTGCATCAGGGCCAGCCCCTGGGAGGAGGTGGCCGTGAAAGTCCGGACCCCCGCCGCCGAAGAGCCGATGCAGCAGGCCATGGCCGAGTGTTCCGACTCCACCGGAATGAACTTCGCCTTGAGCCTCCCGTCGGCGCACAGGACCGAAAGCTCCTCCACGATCGTGGTCTGGGGCGTAATCGGGTAGGCCGAGACCACTTCCGCCCGGGCCAGCATGACCCCCCAGGAGACGGCGTGATTCCCCACCATGATTCTTTTCATCTTCCCTCCACCTCCATGACGATGACGTCCCGGGGGCATTCTTCCATGCAGATCCCGCAGCCTTTGCAGTGGTCATAATCGATGAGATTGAGCTCTCCCTCTTTTCCCTTCTGGACGGCCACATCCGGGCAGAAGATGTAGCAGTTGTCGCAAAGGTTGCAGACCCCGCAGTTGAAGCAGCGCCGGGCCTCCTCCACGGCCATGTCTTCGTTGAATCCCAGGTTCACCTCCTCGAAGGACCCCGTGCGCCGGGAAGTCTTGGCCTTGGGCATCTTGAGACGCTTCTGGTATTCGAAGTAATCCAGGTTCAAGTCCTTCAAAAGAACCGTCTTGTCGCTTAGCGGAGCCCTTTCGCTCTCCTCCTGGAGGTACCGCTTCATGGACAGGCTCCCTTTTTGCCCGACCCGCAGGGCCTCGAAAAGCCCTTCCCACTTCTGTTTTCTCAAGTGGGCGTCTATGAAGATCGCCGCCCGCTTGCCCGAGGCGATGGCATGGACGACCGTATGGGGCTGATGGATGATGTCCCCTCCGGCGAAGACCCCGTTCTGTTTTGTGGCCCCGCGCTCATCCGTGGGAACGGTCGCATCCTCGGCCCCCAGTTTCTTCGGCAAAAAGGCCAAATCGGCCTCCTCGCCGATGGCCGCTATGACCTGATCGACTTCCAGGACATAATTGGATCCTTTGATCTCTACCGGTCGCCGGCGGCCGTCCTCGTCCGGCGGGCCCAGGCGGTTCTTCACACACTCCAGCTGGCTGACCCGCCCATTCTGGCTGATCACCCGCATGGGGGAAGTAAGCAAGGAGATTTCAATCCCCTCCTCCTCGGCTTCATGGACTTCACTGGCGAAGGCCGGCATCTCTTCCCGGGTCCGGCGGTAGAGGATGATGGGTTTGGACCCCAGGCGCAGGGCCGCACGGGCGGCATCGATCGCCGTATTCCCCCCGCCGATTACCGCCACGCGCTTTCCCAGGATGACTTTTTTCCCCAAGTTTACATCCTGAAGAAACTCGACCCCGCTCATAACCCCCTCGGCCTCCTCCCCGGGAATGCCCAGGCGCCGGCTACGATGGTTTCCCAGGGCTAGGAAGACGGCCTCGTACTCCTTCAGATCATCCGGGGACAGATCGGCTCCCAGGCGGGAGTTGACTTCCACTCGGACCCCCAGCTCAATAATCTGGTCGATCTCTTCCCCCAGGATTTTTTTGGGGAGACGGTATTCCGGAATGCCCACCCGCAGCATCCCTCCCAGGACCGGAAGGGCCTCAAAGACCGTCACCCCGTATCCCAGCCGGACCAGGTGGTAGGCGCAAGTCAGGCCGGCCGGTCCGGAGCCGATGACGGCTATTTTTTCCGGCCTCTTCTCCCTCTTCTTCAGCGAGGGCTTCCGGCGGTGTTTCAGGGCCATATCGGCCATGAAGCGCTCCAGGGCATTGATGGAGAGAGACTCGTCGAAATCCCCCCGGTTGCAGGAAGTCTCGCAGGGGTGATAACAAACCCGCCCGCAGACCCCCGGGAAGGGGTTTTCTTCCTTGAACAGGTCCCAGGCCTCCAGAAATTTCCCCTTTCCGATCAGCACGAGGGCGCCTTCGATGTCCTGACCGGCCGGGCATCCCTCATTGCAGGGAGGGGTCTTGTTTTCGAAGCGAGGGCGGAGATAGCGCCAGCTGCCGGTCTTGTTCCACTCCATGGAGGCAAGAGAGATCGGCTGGTAGGGCATCTCCCCTTCGCGCAGCAAGGGAATCGGTTTGGACATAATCACCTCTTTGAGCCTAGGAGGGGCGGGTCGCGAACCGCCCCTCCTTAGGCGATGGCTTTTTCGAATGCCTCTTTGATCGCCGCGGCATTGCCCGCCTTATTGCCCGGGACGAATTCGGCCATGGCCTCGACGACGGAATCCACCTGGATCATGCCGGTGATCCGGGCGAAAGCCCCGAGGATAGCCGTGTTCACGATGGGCGCCGTGGGAGAACCCAGCCGGTGCCCTACGGCGATCCGGTTGGCGTCCACCGTGGCCACCCGGTAGCGCCCGAAACGCGGGAAGGATTTGGGAGCCTTATCCGTGTTAATAATGATCCATCCGTTTTCCTTCAGCCCGGCATCGACCTGGGTGCTCTCGATCAAGGTGGGGTCGAGGATGATGATATGGTCCGGCTCGTAAATGAAATGGCGGATGCGGATGGGCTGCTCGTCCACCCGGGTAAAGGCGGTTACCGGCGCCCCCCGGCGTTCCACCCCGAAGGCGGGGAAGGCTTGCACATACTTCCCCTCTTTGAAAAAGGCCGAGGCGAGGACCTCTGAAGCAATCACCGCCCCCTGCCCTCCCCTGCCATGGATGCGGATTTCGATCATTCTCTCCTCTCCTTTTGACCCGAAGGGGGGCCCCGGAATCGCCCCTTCCGCTATCGTTTCGAAAACACCACTACGATGGCCTGGGCCTTTCGGCCCCGCAGGGCCCGTAAACCGTGGGGGACTTCCGATTCGAAATACAGGCTATCCCCCGGGCCCAGGATGATTTCCTGCTGGTCGTAGTGAAACGCCAAGCGGCCCCGGAAGAGAAAGATGAATTCTTCTCCCTGGTGGCTCAGGAACGATACGGCCTCCCTTTTCTTAGGTTTGAACTCCACCAGGAACGGCTCCATATGCTTCGAGTTCTTGGTGTAAGCCAGGGCCTCATAGGTGTACCCGCCGTCGCTCTGCCGATTGTGAATGGGCCGGAAAGTCTTCTTCCGTTCGTGCTTCCGCACCACGACCGCCCTTTCCTTCGATTCCTCCTCCCGGAAGAAATATCCGATGCTCACCCCGAGGGCTTTGGCGATTCGCAAGAGGGTGGCCACCGGAGGGGAGACCGCGTTATTCTCCACCTGGGAGAGAAGGGGAATGGAAAGACCGGTCTTTCCCGCCACCTGGCGAAGCGTGTTCCTTCTCTTCAGCCGCAGCTCCCGAATCTTTTCTCCAATCTTTAGTCTTTTGACTTCAACGGCCACGTTCATGGCAAAGCCTTGGCCAGAATCTCCACCGGGTGAGCGACCCGGATTTTTTCTTCCCCCAGATTTCCATGGATCTGCAGGCGGCACCCGGGACATCCGGTGGCAACAATCGTGGCCTGGGTTTCTTTGATGGCCCGGACCTTATTTGCGCTGATTCCCGAAGCGATTTCCGGATGCTCCCACTGGAAGGTCCCTCCTCCCCCGCAACACACATCCGCCCCAGCCATCTCCACAAACTCCAACCCGGGGATTCGCTTCAGCAAACTCCGGGGTTCTTCCTTCACCCCTTGGCTACGGAGCAAATGGCAGGGATCATGGTAGGTAACCCGTTCCCGGACCGGTCCCGCCCATTTCTCCAGGTTGAACCGCGAAAGATAGGAGGAAATATCCACGACCTTTTTTCCCAAAGACTCGGCCGCTCCCCCATCCTCTCCCATCTCTTCCAGAATATGCGAGTATTCCTTCTTGAGAGCGGCCCCGCAGGTCGCGCAATCGACGATCACCGCATCCACATCGGGACGGTTGAAAAGGCCCAAATTTTTCTTCATATTCTTCAAAGCCATTTGACGGGCCCCGGAGAGAAAGATCGGCAGCCCGCAACAAACTTGGTCCCGGGGGAGGATCACTTCGATTCCTAAATGCGTCAAGACCTGGATGACTGCCCGGCCCACATCCTCGAAGAGGTAGTTGGTTGCACAGCCGGTGAAATATAGGACCCGGCCCTTCCTCCCGGGCGCGGAAATGACCTCCGGGTATTGATTCCGAAAGGGCTTGGCGTTCAAACGAGGGAGTTTCGGGTAGGGGATCGTTCCCACCTTGCCCCCCTTGGGCAGGAGGGAAAGGAGGGAGTTCCCCACGGTTCGTCCCCAGAACAGGAAAAAGGGAAGCAAACGGGTCCCGGTCAGGAGATGGAAGAGCATCCGCTTCTGCCAAGCCAGCCCAAATTGGTCCAGGATTTCCGCCCGCATGGCCTTCATTAAACGGTCCACCTTGAGACCGCTGGGACAGTTCACCGTGCAGGTTTCGCAGAGGAGGCAGGTAAAGAGGAGGCGATGAAAATGCTCCGAGGGCTGCAGTCGCCCTTCCAGTACCTTCTTGATCAGCTGCACCTTTCCCCGCGGAGAAGCCCCCTCGTAAAAAAGTTGCTGGTACACGGGACAGGGGGTCAGGCACAGCCCGCATTTAATACAATTATATACCTCGTCCTGCAGTTCCTTGGCGATCATGCCGCGTGCTCCAGAAAGCTGCCCGGGTTCAAAATCCCCTGGGGGTCAAAGGTCTTCTTGATCGCCCGCATCATCTTCAGGCTGGTCTCGCTGAGTTGTTTGCGCAGATACTTGGCTTTGGCAATGCCGATGCCGTGCTCCCCGGAAAGAGTACCGCCGACGGACAGGGCATAATCCACAATCTCATCCATGGCCCGGTCCACCCGGGCCATTTCATCCTGATCCCGCTCGTCGCAAAGGATCAGGGGATGCAGGTTCCCATCGCCGGCATGGGCCAGGACGGCGATCTGGACACGGTTCCGCTCGGCAATTTCCATGACTTTTTGGATCGCCGAAGTGAGATAGCTCACGGGGACCGTGGCGTCTTCGATGACGCAGGTCGGACGCATTCGCGCCACCGCCCCAAAGGCCGAGCGGCGGGCTACCCAGAGTTGATCGTTTTCTTTCTCGGACCGGGACACGCGAATATCCCGGGCGCCCTGGGTCCGGCAGAATTCCGCCACCTGCGCAGCCTGCTTCTCCACCACCTCCGGGTCACCGTCCACATCCATGAGCAGCATGGCCTTGGCATCCAAGGGCAGGCCCAGATGAGCAAAATCTTCCAGGGCCTTCAGGATCGTTTGGTCCATGAGCTCCAGGGTGGCGGGGATGAGTCCCGCCTCGATGATCTTCGCCACCGTATTGCCGGCGTCATCCACATGGTTGTAAATGGCCTGAAGGGTGCGCTTGGTCTTTGGCTTGGGGAGAAGTCGAGTGATGATTTTGGTAACCAGGGCCAGGGTTCCCTCGGACCCGCAGATCAGCCGGGTCAGGTCATAGCCGGTGACATCCTTGGCGGTGGGGGCCCCCGTTTCCATGATCTCCCCCGACGGCAGGACGATTTCCAACCCCAGGAGGTAGTCTCGGGTCACCCCGTACTTGACCCCTCGCATCCCTCCCGCGTTCATGGCCACCGCCCCTCCCATGCTCGCCACCGTAGCGCTGCCCGGATCGGGGGGATAGAAGAGGTCGAATGGTTCCACCGCTTTCTGGAACTCGGAGATGACGACTCCCGGCTCCAGGACGGCATAGCGGTTGGAGCGATTGACCTCCAGGATCCGGTTCATCATGGTGAAGCAGAGAATGATTCCTCCTTGCTTGGCCAAAGACCCGGCCCCCAAACCGGAACCGGACCCCCGGGGGGTCACGAAGATATGTTCGGCGGAGGCCACTTTCATGATTTGGGAAACCTCTTGGGTAGTTTTGGGAAAGAGGACGGCGTCGGGGAGGTACTCCCGTACGTACGCATCATAGGCGTAGGTCAGGAGGTCCTCCGGGGAGGTCTTACAGCGTTCCGGCCCCAAGATGGAAACGAACTTCTCCAAAAAATCCGGTTTCGCCATGGGAGAATCCTTTCTTTTGGGGAAAAACGGGAATGGAGGGCAAGCTGGAAGGGAAGGCCCGATGGGGCGGATGAAGGTCCGGAGTTCTAAGAGGCATGAAGGGCGGCATCTCCCCTCCCGTCGAGCGGTAAGCAAAGGGCCTTCCAGGGCATCTTTATGACCCAACCTACCTTACACGAGGCTTTTTTCCCTGTCAAGCAAATTTTATCCTGGCGAAAATCGATTTACTTTGACCAAATGAGCGGATGGGGCCGGGAATCCCCGATGAGGCCGGCTGAAACCCTGCAATCCCGGACCGGTCTTTTCCGGCGAGCGGTTTGGGACCGGGGTCATAATCCCATCATTCGGGCGATGATCATCTTCATGACCTCCGTGGTGCCCGCGGCGATGGACCCCATCCGCACATCCAGGGCATCCCGGCAGATTTGGTACTCGTCCATGTACCCGTACCCCCCGTGGAGCTGGACGCAGTGGTAGGCCACCCGGTTGGAGAGTTCCGCATTGTACCATTTGCACATGGACACCTTTTTGGTGATGTCTTTCTTGTCCAGATGGTCCTGCACCAGGTGGTAGGTGAAATCCTTGGCCATCTCGATCTCCGTTGCCATCTCCACGATCTTGAAGGCGTTGTGCTGGTGGCGGGAGATGGGTTTCCCGAAGACCGTTCGGGTCTTGCAGTACTCGACGGTGGTTTCCAGCATCCGCTCGGCGCTCAGGATCGAGCCCAGGGCCGAGACCAGCCGTTCCTGCTGGAGGTTGCGCATCATGGGGACGAACCCATCGCCTTCCCGGCCTAGAAGGTTGGAGGCCGGGACCCGGCAATCCTCGAAGAAAAGCTCCGCCGTGTCCGAGGAGTGGAGACCCATTTTTTCCAGTTTGCGGCTTTTGATGAAGCCCGGGGTGCCGTCCTCGACCACAATGAGGGAGACCCCTTTGTAAGGCGGCTGGACTTTCGTGTCGGTCTTCACCGCCAGGACGATCAGGTCGCAGGAGTAGCCGTTGGTAATGAAGGTCTTTTGCCCGTTGATGACATAATCGTCCCCGTACCGGACCGCCGTCGTGCGGATGGCCTGGAGGTCCGAACCTGCCCCGGGTTCGGTCATTCCGATGGCCAAAATGCACTCGCCGGTGCAACACTTGGGGAGCCAGCGCATCTTCTGCTCTTCCGTCCCCAGCATCTCGATATAAGGCATAACGATGTCATTGTGCACCCCCAGCCCGGCCGAAAATCCCCGCACCCCTGCGCGGCTAAGTTCTTCGATCAGGACTACGGAATAGGCGAAATCGGCGCCCACGCCCCCGTATTTTTCCTCCAGCCAATACCCGATAAAGCCCTGATTCCCCATCTTTCTCCACACCTCCCTGGGAACCTGGCGGTTCTTTCGCCACTCCTCCTGGAAAGGTTTGACCTCTTTTTCCAGAAAGCTGCGAAGGGATTTGCGGAAAATTTCATGCTCTTCATGGAAAAACTGGACGGCCATCCTCGCCCTCCTTTCAGGGAATGGGGTTTTCTCGCCTCATATATAGAGAAAAGAATAAAAAATCTCAATCTTTTTTTTCAAGGGTCTTCTCCCAATCGAGTGGGTAAAAAG
>JACAEW010000015.1 GCA_013388675.1 Syntrophaceae bacterium
GCCAGGTCTTGCAGGTCCAGGCGGAGCAGAAGATCGTTTTTATTGATGGCCACTACGACCCGCCTCTCCCGGACTTCGTTCAAAATGTCCCGGTCGTCGGCGGTGAGGGGCTCGGACCCGTCGACCACCCAGATGACCAGGTCGGCCCGGGCCAGGCGGTCCCGGGTGCGACGCACCCCTTCCACTTCCACCGCATCCTTCGTATGGCGAAGACCGGCCGTATCCATGAGCCTGAGGGGAATCCCCCGAACATTCACCGCTTCTTCGATCACATCCCGGGTCGTGCCCGGGATGGGAGTCACGATGGCCCGGTCTTCCCGAAGCAGGGCATTGAGCAGGCTGGATTTTCCCACGTTGGGCCGCCCGATGATCGCCGCCGAGACCCCCTCGCGGTAGATTTTGCCTTCCTCATAGGTTTGCAGGAGGGCATTCACCCTTTCCAGCGGTTCCTGGAGACGGAGTCGGATGGTTTCCCCGGAGAGTTCGGGGACTTCGTCCTCGGGGAAGTCGATGCTCGCTTCGATCCCGGCCAGGAGGTCTAGCAGGCGTTCGCGGACCTGACGGACTTCAACCCCCAACCGTCCCTGGCGCTGGAGGTTGGCCAATTCCAGGGACTTTCGGGTCCGGGATTGAATCAAGTCGATGACCGCTTCGGCCTGGGTGAGGTCGATGCGGCCGTTGAGGAAGGCTCGTTTGGTAAACTCTCCGGGCTCGGCCAGACGAGCTCCGCTCTGCAAAGCCGCCTTCAGGATTTCCTGGAGGATCAGAATCCCGCTGTGGGCATGGATTTCCACCACATCTTCCCGGGTGTAGGTCCGGGGCTTTTCCATGAAGACAGCCAGGACCTCATCGATCACTCCGCCGCCGGCAGCCCCCCGAGGGCGAAAGATTTCCCCAAGGTAAAACCGGCGGGACAGGAAGGGACCGTCGGCTCCCCGGCGACGGAAGATTTTCTCGAGGACCTGCCTTGCTTGGGGGCCGCTGAGGCGCACGATGCCGATCCCCCCAGCCCCCAGGGGGGTGGAGATGGCGGCAATCGTGTCCCCTGAGTTCATGAAGATTTCTTTTCGGGGCTGATGATCACTTTGCGGTAGAGGCCGGACCCCGTGGACCAGGTGCGCAGGGTTTTGTCGTCTTGAAGGGCCAAATGAATGATTCGCCGGTCGTGGGCGCTCATAGGGCTGATGGTGACCGGGCGGCCCTGGCGTTTGGCCTTCTCGGCCAGCCTTTGGGCCAGTTTCACCAGGGAATCTTCTCTCCGGAGACGATAGTTCTCGGTATCGACCACGATCCTCTTTTTGTCCTCCGCCTCTTTGTGGACGATCTTATTGATCAGGTATTCGATGGCATCCAGGGTCTGACCCTTGCGCCCGATCAGGAGCCCACTTCCGTCCCCCTGGATGTTCAGGAGAATCCGTTCCGAATCTTCCTTCAATTCGACGGAGGCTTCCACTTCCAGGAGACGAAGGATATCCTCCAGGGTTTTCTTGGCGGTCTCCGCCGCATGAGGTTCGGAGGGCGCCGCCACAGGACGGATTTCGGAAGGGGGGGGAACAGATTTTTCCTTTAACGTGGCCCGCACCCTGGCGTTCTTCGCCCCCAGCCCCAGGAATCCGCTGGAACCGCTGGAAAGGACCTCCACTTCCAACTCTTCCCGGGGCACTCCCAACGCTTCACAAGCCCTGTGGATTGCCTCCTCGGTGGTTTTGGCTTCGGTTTCGACCGACTTCATGGCTTCCTCTCATCTATTTGATTTTCCGGTTCAGGTAAAGCTGCTGCCCGATGGAGAGCAGGTTGCTGAAGAACCAGTAAATGACCAACCCGGTGGGAAAAGATAGGAACATGAAGGTGAATACGATGGGCATGATCAGCATCATCTTGGCCTGGGTGGGGTCCCCGGTGGTGGGAGTCATCCATTGCTGGATGAACATGGAACCCCCCATGAGAATGGGAGAGATGTAATAGGGGTCCGCCGCCGAAAGGTCTTGGATCCACCAGTAAAAGGGGGCGTGCCGCAGCTCGATGGAGTAGAGCAGGACCTTGTAGAGGGCGAAGAAGACCGGAATTTGGATGGCCATGGGCAGACAGCCGCTCATGGGGTTTACCTTGTAGCGGCGGTAGAGGTCCATGAGCTCCTTGTTCATCTTCTCCTTGTCGTCCTTGTATTTTTCCCGCATCTTGGCCATCTCGGGCTGGAGCTTCTTCATCTCCGCCATGGAGCGCATGCTGAGCTGGGTGGGATACCAGAAGATGATCTTGATGATGACGGTGAGGAAAATGATGGCCAGCCCGTAGTTTCCCACGTACTGGTAGAAGAATTTCATGGCCCAGAGCATGGGCTTGGCCACGATGTCGAACCACCCGAAGTCCAGCGCTTTGTCCAGGTCGCTACCGAAGGCCTTGAGGATGTCGTGGTCCTTCGGGCCGAGGAACAGCAGATACGATTGGGAAAACTGGGTCCCCGGGGAAAGGGAGGCCATAGGCCCGGCCATACGCAGCTGGGCGGCGGTGTCCGAGATTTTCTTCAAGACAAGCTCGGTTCCCTCCATCTTCTGGGGGACGAAGGCGGCCAGGAAATACTGGTCCTGGAACCCTCCCCAGTGGACGTGTTCGGCAAACCGCTTTTCCCCCCCTTTGAGGTCGCCCAGCTCCATCTCGTGGAATTCTTTCTTAATGAGGGCGGTGAAGGGGGCGACGGCCGCACCGGTGGCACCGTTCGATGCCGGAAAGCAGGCCATGCCCCCGCCGGAGGATGGGTGAAGTTTCCCGGCCCAAACCAGGGTCGGCCTGCCCTCCACGACCTGGGAGGAAAGGTTGGCCATTAGGATATTCATGTCGATCCGATAACTGTCGGCGTGAAAGATAAGCTGCTGGGTGACCTTGATTCCTTCGGGGGAATTCCAGCTGAACAGTAGTTCCCCCCGGTTCCGGTCCGGGCCCAGCTTGAGGCGGTCCGCACTGGCCTGGAAGATCGTGTCGGGAGAGAAGGGGAAGTTGGCGTGGGTCATTTCCATGCCGAAGG
This sequence comes from Syntrophaceae bacterium, assembly GCA_013388675.1. Classification (GTDB taxonomy): domain Bacteria; phylum Desulfobacterota; class SM23-61; order SM23-61; family SM23-61; genus SM23-61. The sequence goes on from JACAEW010000015.1 coordinate 3,023, forward strand.
GGTGGGCGCTTCCCAGGTTCTCGGTGGCCAGGTTGATGGGCTTGGCCCCCTCGCCGATCTTGTCCATATATTTCTTGACCCAGAAATCCTTCAGGCGGGCCCCGCGGGTATTGAACACGGCCGTATACAGGGGAGTCTCGATGGTAACATCCTTCCCCGGTTCAGCTTTTACCGCCGGCGCGGGAAGCGCCTGGGGTATAATCCCGGGGATTTTCTCTCCGGGGAAGACGGTCTTTGCCGGTTCCTCCTTTGCCCGCCCGGGCGCCGGGGCCTTTTCCTCAGCCGGTTTTTCCGCCGGAGGGGGAGGGGGGGCGAAATAGGCTTGGTAGATAACCAGGATGAGTAAGGAAATAATGACCGCCAAAAGGGCCCGAATCTGCATGCGTCACCTCCGTGGGCTCGACTCCGGGCTGACCGATCGGGGGTCCTTCACCACCGGATCGTAGCCGCCAGCATGAAAGGGATGGCACCTCAGGATTCTCCAAGCTGCCAGGAGCAGCCCCTTGGCCGGGCCGAACCGCTCCACTGCTTCCAGGGCATAAGCAGAGCAAGAAGGCGCAAAGCGACAAGAGGGAAAGGTCAGCGGGGAGAGAAAATAACGATAAAACCGAATGAGACCTGCAATGGCCCGAGTCAACATCCTGAATAAAAAGGGGGCGATTCCCCCCGAAACAATCCTTTCAATTCTTCCGATAGTTGCCAAAAGCTCAGTTTGGCGGCGCCTTCTTGGGCGATAATCAAAAAGTCCGAGGAAACGGGAAACCGATCCTTATTCAAGCGAAAAAACTCGCGAATCCGGCGCTTGAGAAGGTTTCGCCGCACCGCGGAACCGATTTTTTTCCCCGCCGTAATCCCCAAGCGGCAATGGGAAAGCCCGTTGGGGCTGACGAGAACCCGGAAATGGGGGGTTCGGTAAGGAGCTCCTTTTTTTAAGACCCGCAAAAAGTCGGCCCGTTTCCGGATCCTTTCCTCTTTTCGGAAGGCGTTCAGGGCCATCTTCCGGGGCTCCGAAGGCTAGGGAGAACCGCTGATCAAGTTTCGCCCGCTTTTACGATGAGTCTCTTTCTTCCCTTGGCCCTCCGGGCCTTAAGAACCAATCTTCCCCCCTTGGTCGACATCCGTTTCCTGAATCCGTGGGTTCGCTTGCGGCGGATATTGCTGGGTTGGTACTCTCTCTTCACCCTTGCGCTCCTGTTATAAAAGTTTACATCCCTCTATTATTCCGTTCCCGGAGGACCCTCCTCTTGCGGGAGAAAGAGGAGAAAACCGGTTCGTAAAAAACAATAAATTATATTCTTTTCATTTTGAAACCGCAAGTTTAAAATATGAACCAAAGGGTGATTCCCCGGGAATTCACCGGGTTGTTTCCGGCGGGAAGGACTGCCGAATCCGGAATCCAAAGCGATCCCCCATGAGCACCATGAAACCGATCTGTTTCTTCGACATGGACAAAACCCTGATCTCCGGAAACTCGGGAGTGTCTTTCATGCGCTATTCCTTCCGCCGGGGGAAGACGACCCGGTGGAAAGTGCTCAAATCCCTGTTCGATTACTTCCGCTACCGGTACGACCTCCTGAATATGGAGGTTGCCTACCGGGATTCCCTTCGCCCCCTGGCGGGGGTCAGGGAGGAGGAGTTGGTCCAATTCTGCCAGGAATGGTTCGAGGAGGCGGTCCGCCCCCTGATCTTTCCCCAGGCCCGGGAATATGTTCATCAACACCTGAGAAAGGCGGAAAGAGTGGCCATCATCTCCAATGCCACATCCTATGCCGTGGACCCCCTGGCCAGGCACCTGGGAGTCCCCCACATCCTGGCCACGCGGCTGGAAGTCCGGCAGGGGCGCTTCACCGGGAATTACATTGCCCCCCTTTGCTTCCGCCAGGGGAAAGTTTTCTGGGCGGAGAAACTCGCCCGGGAATTGGGAGCCGACCTCAGCCAGAGTACCTTCTACACGGACAGCATCACCGATCTTCCCCTCCTGGAACGGGTCAAACACCCCAGAGTCGTGAATCCGGACCCTAAGCTCCGCAATCTAGCCAGGAAAAAAGGCTGGCCCATCCTGGATTTCGCCGCTCCTCCCCGGGAAAAAAAGAAGGCATCCTGATCGGATGCCTTCTTTCGGACCGGCCCTTGGGAGGCCCAAGGAAAAACCCGGCAAACTGAATCCGGTTGGTCTTCGGGAAGCGATTGGCGTTGAGGAGAAAGCCCTGGATCGCTCCCGGCCCGGCAATGACAGCCGGGGGAATGGGTTTGGGTTAGAAGATTCTCTTGATCGAGGTAACCGTCTTGCCGGTCACCATCACGTTCACCACATCGCCCACGTTAATCCCCGCCAACTCCTGAGCCGCTTTCTTTCCCAGGGTCAGGGTGACCTTCTTCTGCTGCTTCACCGAATTCTGAGCGATGGTGATTTTTTTGGCGGCCGCATCCACGGCGGTTACCTGTCCGCCCATCCGGTAAACAACGGGTTTGGGGGGAGCTTCCTTCTTCGGCTCTTCCTTCTTGACCTCTGCCGGTTTGGCCGGTTCGGCCGGCTTGGCGACTTCCGCCGGTTTCGCGGGCTCGGCGGGCTTGGCCGGCTCCGCCGGCTTCTCGGGCTTGGCCTGGGCCATGGCCAGCCCGGTCAAGGAAAGAGCGAAGAGCAGCGCGGTAAGAAGCACCAGCATCCTTTTCATCCTGCTTTACCTCCTTGGTTTTTTTCCGAATGCATTTCCGGATCAATATATCCTTTTCAATAATTCTTTGCAAGAATACAATAAAGGGGAAAATAATGCAACGGAATTTTTGGGGGTTCCCCCTTGCGGGAAAAGGGATACAATGGCGCGCCAAAAGCATTTGAAAGAAGGGTTTTCGGTAGGAATCCGGGCATTTGAAAAGATGGTCAAGGAAGCCCTGGAAACCATCCCTCCGGAGCTGAAGGATCGGCTGGAAAACGTAGCCTTCCTGGTGGAGGACGAACCCTCCGGCCTGCCGGATGAATGGGAGGAAGAGGACCCGGATTTACTCGGCCTTTACCATGGGGTTTCCCGAAAAGACCGGGGCTTCTGGTACGGCAACGCCCTTCCCGACCGCATTGTCATCTACCGGCGTCCCCTGGAGCGGATCAGCGCCGACCTGGATGAACTGAGGGAAAACATTCGCCAGACCGTGATCCATGAAGTGGGGCATTATTTTGGTTTTGACGAGGAAGAATTAAGGGAGTTGGAGGATGAGGTTTTTCGGTCCCCTCGCGATGGCGGGGAAAAGGTTGAATAGGGCCTTCCCTTTTTACCGGGGGGACGGCTTGGAAACCCGAATCCGGCCTGGTCTCCAATCTGTTAGAGGGTTTTCCCCCTAGCGGAAAGGACAGGTACAGGGGTTGGAAGAGCACAGGGGGCAGACCCGGGGGTATTTTTTCAGGACTTCGGATTGCAAATCGATTTTCAGGAGGTTAGCCAAGGAAACCATCCAGGCCAGGACATCGGCCATTTCTTCCCCCACATGATCTTCCCTTCTGCGGTAAGCCCGGGTGAGCTCCCCCACCTCCTCCAGGAGCCAAAGGAAGGTTTTATCCGCTCCTCTTTTCCGGTCCCGGGCCAGGTATATTTCTCCGATCAGTTTTTGGAATTCGCTGATTTCCAAGGGTTTTTTCCTCCGGTTGGCAGATATGAAAATGATTATTCATTACCATGACCTAGGGGATAAAACAAGCTTTTAGGGGAGAATTTTTCTTGACAAAGCGGATTTTCGTTATATATTAACATTTTTATATTCGATTCGGAGGTTAGGGGGCCCTTGATCATTCGAGTCGAAGACATACCAGTCCAGGGGAAGCAGGAGTCTTTTCTCGAAGAGGACGGACCCCTGAATGATCGATTGGGGGGTGAAACGACCGATTTGGGCCTTCGTTTTTCGGGTCCGATTCGGGTTCGGTTGGACCTTTCCCGTACCGGGAGAATTATTCTGGTGAAGAGCAGGGTCGAGGTCCGGGTCCAATGCACCTGCGCCCGCTGCCTCGACCCCTTCGCCTTGAATCTATCCTCGGAGTTCAAGATGAGTTTAAGGCCCAGGCCCGACCCCAGGCTTGCGCCTCCGGAGGAGGTCGAGCTCAGCCGCGAGGACCTGGAGACCGATTTTTACGAAGCGGAAGAGATCGATTTGAGCCCCCTGATCCAGGACCAGGTTCTACTGACCCTTCCTCCCAAGGTCATCTGCCGGGAGGACTGCCTCGGGCTTTGTCAACGGTGCGGAAAAAACCTGAACCGCGAGGCCTGCCGATGCGCCGTCGCGGAAGTCGATCCCCGGCTTGCGCCCCTAAAGAATTTCCGGGTTCATTGATGGAGAGGTGAATGGTATATGCCCAACCCTAAAAGAAGGCATTCGAAAACGAGAAGGGACAAGCGCCGGACCCATGACCGTCTGGCCTCTCCCCAATTCTCCGTCTGTCAAAACTGCGGGGAAGTGAAGGCGCCCCACCGGGTCTGCCCCCACTGCGGAAGCTATCGTGGGCGGACGGTGATCGAGCCCGAGGAGAGCTGAAGGAACTCCGAACCATGAAAATCGCCGTGGATGCCATGGGCGGGGACTTCGCTCCCCAGAACATCGTCGAGGGAGCTCATCTCGCGGCCCGCGAATACGGAATTCCCGTGGTCCTGGTGGGCGATCAGGAGGCCGTGCGGAAAGAACTGGCCCGGCATCCGGGCAGCGACTCGCTTCCTTTGTCCGTCGTCCACGCCTCCGAGGCGGTGGGCATGGATGAATCTCCCCTCACCCCGATCCGCAAGAAAAAAGATTCCTCCATCAAAGTCGCCTATGACCTGGTCAAGAAGGGAGAGGCGGCGGCGCTGTTCAGCGCCGGGAATTCGGGAGCGGTCCTGACCACGGCGGTCTTCGTCCTGGAGAAATTGAGGGGAGTGGACCGGCCGGCCATCGGTACGATTTTTCCCACCCTGAAGGGATGGACCCTCCTCTTGGACGCCGGGGCCAACGTGGACTGCAAGCCTTTCCACCTGGTGCAGTTCGCCATCATGGGCGAGGCCTATGCCAAATATATCCTGAAAATTCAAAAGCCGGCGGTCGGCCTGCTCAGCAACGGGGAGGAAGAATCCAAGGGCAACGAGCTCATCCGGGAAACGAACGCCCTCCTTAGAAAAACTTCTGTCGGATACGTGGGCCCGGTGGAAGGACGGGACATCTTCAACGGGCGGGCCGATGTGGTGGTCTGCGACGGCTTTGTGGGGAACGCCGCCCTGAAGATCTGCGAAGGGCTGGCCGAAGCCATCGGGGCCATGATCAAGGAAGAGGTCAAGGGCAGTTTCATGGCCAAACTAGCCTATCTTCTCGCCCGCGGCGCGGTCGACGACATCAAAAAAAAGCTGGACTATTCCGAATACGGGGGAGCCCCCCTCCTGGGGGTCGATGGAGTGGTGATCATCGGCCACGGCCGGTCAACGCCGAAGGCGGTGAAGAATGCAATCCGGCTGGCCCACGAGTACGCCCAGATCGGCCTCCCCAAACTCCTCGTCCAAAGCCTGGAGGAAAACCAGGAATCTCCACCGCAGGGCGGCCTCGCCAAGGTTTGGGAGCACATCAAAGAAAAAATCATCAGCTGAAGGGACCTTTCCATCGGCTCCTTCGCCCTCTTTTCGGACCGGGAGAAAGCCGGGGGAAAGGGGTGTTAGAGGGGGAACAGAGAAATCGATATGATCAAGCCGCGAATCATCGCCACGGGCTCTTATGTCCCTCCCAAAGTCCTGACCAACGCCGACCTGGAAAAAATGGTGGATACCTCCGACGAATGGATCACCAGCCGTTCCGGGATCCGGGAACGGAGGATCGTGGAGAGGGACGTGGCCACCTCGGATTTGGGTACTCAGGCCGCCCTGAGCGCCTTGGAGATGGCCGGCCTGTCGGCGGGGGACCTCGATTTCATCATCACCGGGACCAACAGTCCGGACATGTTTTTCCCCTGCACCAGTTGTTTCATCCAGTCCAAAATCGGAGCCAAGAAGGCGGCGGGGTTTGATATTCTGGCAGGGTGCACCAGTTTTATTCATACCCTTTCCCTGGCCGACAAGTTCATCCGGGAAGACCCGCAGCGCAAAGTTATGGCGCTGGGGGCCGAAATTATGTCCAAAGTCACCGACTGGAAGGACCGGGGAACCTGTGTTCTCTTCGGGGACGGGGCCGGGGCGGTCCTCCTGACGGGCGAGGAAGGGGACCGGGGGGTCCTTTCCACCCATCTCCATTCGGACGGCTCCCTCTGGGAACTGCTCTACATGCCCGGGGGAGGATCGGCCAACCCTTCTTCCCACGAAACCGTCGACAAGAACATGCACTGCATCAAGATGGCGGGAAACCAGCTCTTCAAAGTGGCGGTGCGGGCGCTGGCGGAGGTTTCCCAGGAGACCCTGGAGTTCAACGGCCTGAAAAGTTCGGATATCGACTACATGATCCCCCACCAGGCCAACACCCGGATCATCGAGGCGGCGGCCAAAATGATCAACTTTCCCATGGAAAAGGTATATTTGAACATCGAGCGTTTCGGGAATACGTCTTCGGCCACCATTCCCATCGCCCTGGACGAGATGAACCGCTCCGGGATGCTGAAACCCGGGAACCTGATCCTTCTTTGTTCTTTCGGCACGGGAGTCACTTGGGGGGGAGCGCTCATCCGCTGGTGAAAACCCGAAGGGGACGCAGATTCCCACGATTTAAAGGAATCCAACGCGGAGGAACGCGGATTTACGCTCCTGGTTTGAGGTTGATCGGTATCCCCCGTCGTTCCTTGTCGCCGGCCTTTGGTTTCAGATTCTTTTATCAGCCTTTATCTGCGAAAATCAGCGTCCCATGATAAGTAGATAAGGAGAAAGACGACGCATGGATTATTTTCTGAACGAAGATCAGAGGTCCATCCGCGACCTGGCGCGGAAGATAGCGGAAGAGCGGGTCCTGCCGGTCCGGGCCGAGCTGGACGAGAAAGAAGAATTCCCCTGGGGGCCCCTGAAGTACCTGGCCGAAGCCGGCCTTTTCGGAACCTACATCCCCGAGGAGTACGGCGGGCTGGGGTTCGGGTCCTTCGAGAATTGCCTGGCCATCGAGGAAATTTCCCGGGTCTGTATCGGAGTCTCCGTTTCCTTCGCCGCCTCCGGCCTGGGGTCTTATCCCTTTCTGCTCTTCGGGAGCGAGGAGCAGAAGAAGAAATACCTCCCCCCCGTGGCTTCCGGGAAAAAGCTCGCCGCCTTCGGCCTCACCGAAGCGGGCGCTGGGAGCGACGCCGGGGGAATCCGGACCACCGCCCGAAAGGACGGGAACGATTACCTCCTCAACGGAACCAAGCAGTGGATCACCAACGGGGGGGAGGCGGAGATTTATTCGGTCATCGCCCTCACGGACAAAAGCAAAGGCCCGCGGGGAGCCACCGCCTTCATCTTGGAAAAGGGAATGCCGGGCTTCAACTTCGGGAAAAAGGAGAAGAAGCTGGGCATCCGCTGCTCGGCCACCCGGGAGTTGGTTTTCGAAGACTGCCGCGTGCCCAAGGAAAACATCATCGGCCGCGAAGGGATGGGCTTCATCGTGACCATGCGCACCCTGGACAGGACCCGCCCGGGAATCGGCGCCCAGGCCGTGGGATTGGCCCAGGGGGCCTTTGAAGCCGCCGTGGCCTACGCCCGGGAACGCCACCAGTTTGAAAAACCGATTATCTCCTTCCAGGCCGTTCAGCACATCCTGGCCGACATGGCCACCCAGATCGAAGCGGCCCGGGCGCTGGTTTATGCCGTGGCCCGGTGGGTGGACACCAACCCCAAGGATATCTCCAAGTACTCGGCCATCTCCAAACTTTTCCCCAGCGACGTGGCCATGAAAGTCACGGTGGACGCCGTCCAGATTTTCGGGGGCTACGGGTTCATGAGGGATTACCCCGTAGAAAAAATGATGCGCGATGCCAAGATTCTCCAGATCTACGAGGGGACCAATCAGGTCCAGCGCAACGTGATCGGCCAGGCCCTGATCAAGGAGTGGGCCAGCCAATGAAGAAGACGGCCTTGGTTTTTCCGGGGCAGGGGTCCCAGTTCGTGGGGATGGGCCGGGACCTTTTCGACCGCTTTCCGGCGGCCCGGGAGGTCTTTGGGGAGGCCAACGAGACCCTGGGGTTCGACATCGCCAAGCTCTGTTTCGGGGGACCGGAAGAGGACCTGAAGCTCACCGCCAACACCCAGCCCGCGATTCTTACGGTCTCCATCGCCGCCCTGCGGGTGATGCAGGCGGAAAGGGAAATCATCCCGGTGGTGGCCGCCGGGCACAGCCTGGGGGAATACGGGGCCCTGGTTGCGGCGGGAGGGCTGCGCTTTGCCGATGCCGTCCGTCTGGTTCACCTCCGCGGAAAGTTCATGCAGGAGGCGGTGCCCGTGGGGGTTGGGGCCATGGCCGCGGTGATGGGTCTGTCGCCCGTCGAGGTGGAGGCCCTGTGCCGGGAAGCCGCTCGGGGGGAAATTCTTTCTCCCGCCAATTTCAACTCCCCCGGACAGATTGCGATTGCCGGCCACGCCACTGCGGTGCAGAGGGCCATGGAGATCCTTTCCAAGAAACCGGGGAAAAAGGCGGTCCCGCTCCCGGTGAGCGCGCCTTTCCACAGCCCGTTGATGAAACCGGCGGGCGAACGGCTGAAAGCGGAGCTGGATCGAACGGAGGTGGGGGACCTTCATTTTCCCGTTCTTTCCAATGCCGAAGCCGATTTCTACCCGGGAAAAGAAAGGATTCGCGACCTTCTCGTTAAACAAGTGGACCATCCGGTGCGCTGGGAAGAGTGCATGCAGAGGCTCCTGGCTGCCGGACCCGACCTGGTGCTGGAGGTGGGTCCGGGAAAGGTCCTCGCCGGCCTCATGCGCCGGATCAGCAAGGACACCAAGATGGCCAACGTGGAAGACGGAGCCAGCTGGGAAAAGGCAAAGGAATTATTGAAGTAAATCGAATCCAACGGGGAAGAAGAAGGTATCTTGAGAGACCATTAAAATCAGAACTCCAAACTTTTGGTTATCGGTGTATGGCAGGTTTTTGTCCCGTTGAGATTTTCAAAGCGGGTTGAAAAGACCGGAGAAAAATCATGGGAAAATTGGATGGCAAAGTCGCTCTCGTGACCGGCGGGGCCCAGGGAATCGGGAGGGCGATCGCTTTGGCCCTCGCCCGGGAAGGGGCTGGGGTGGCGTTGTCCGATATCAACCTGGAGAAAGCCCGGGAGACTTGCCGGGAGATTGAATCCCTGGGAAAAAAGGCGGTGGCCATCGGCGGAAGCGTGGCCGATGCCAAGGCTGCGGAGGCCATGGTGGAAAAAACCGTGGAAGCCTTCGGCGGCCTGGACATTCTGGTGAATAACGCCGGCATCACCCGCGACGGGGTGGTTCTGCGGATGAAGGAAGAGGATTGGGACCTGGTCCTGGCGGTCAATCTAAAAGGGGCCTTTCAATGCACCAAGGCCGCCCTGCGCCACCTGATCAAGCGCAAGGGGGGCAAGATCATTAATATTGCCTCCGTCACCGGCCAGATGGGAAATGCCGGTCAGTCGAACTACGCCGCCTCCAAAGCCGGCTTGATCGGTTTCACCAAATCCGTGGCCCGGGAATATGCCAGCCGGAACATCCAGGCGAATGCCGTGGCCCCGGGATTTATCGACACGGCCATGAGTCAAGCCATCCCTCCAAAAGAGCGGGAGATGCTCCTCAAGCTGATTCCCATGGAGCGGCTGGGAACCCCGGAAGACATCGCCGAGGCGGTTCTTTTTCTGGCCAGCCCGGCCTCCGATTACATAACCGGACAAGTTCTGAACGTCAACGGCGGCATGTTCATGTAACGCCCCCGAAACAGAATCCTCCCTGAATTTCCCTTGACAGGGGAGGAGCAAAGAAAGTAAAAAGATTCATCCATCTTGGAATTTTTTTTAACCCGTTTCGTCAGGAGGTGAGATTGTGGAAAAATCGGTGGAAAAAAGAGTCATCGAAATCATCGTGGAACAGCTCAAAGTCAGCCCCGAAGAGGTAACCCTGGAGGCCTCGTTTATCGATGACTTGGGCGCGGATTCGCTGGACCTGGTCGAGTTAATCATGGCCATGGAAGAGGAGTTTAGCCTGGAGATTTCCGATGAGGATGCGGAAAAGATCCAGACCGTGCAGGACGCCGTAAACTATATTACCGAGCACATGTAAGGAGAAGGGCGGCTGCGGAATAACCGGATTTTCTCTCCGGCGGGGAGGAGACGAAGCCGAAGGGAGAAAGGCCTTTTTGGTTTGAATCGGGAGGTTTTATGTCAAGTCGGAGAGTGGTGGTCACCGGATTGGGGATGGTGTCCCCCCTGGGAACCGGGGTGGAGAAGAGCTGGCAAGCGCTCATCCAGGGAAAATCCGGAATCGGAAGGATCACCAAATTCGACCCCACGGGATTCGATACCACCATCGCCGGAGAGGTGAAGGATTTCGTCCCCGAAAACTTCATCGACAAAAAAGAGATGAAGCGGATGGACATTTTTATTCAGTACGCGGTGGCTTCTTCGGCCATGGCCATGGAAGACTCCGGACTCCGGATTACCCCGGCCAATGCCGACCGGGTCGGGGTCGTCGTGGGCGCGGGACTGGGCGGACTGACCACCATTGAATCCGTCCATAAAGTTTTGCTGGAAAGGGGACCCGGGCGGATATCTCCTTTCTTCATTCCCATGCTGATCGTGAATGAGGCGCCCGGCCAGATCTCCATGCGGTTCGGGGCCAAGGGCCCGAATACATCGGCGGTAACCGCCTGCGCCACCGGGAACCATAACATCGGGGACGCCTGGCGGATGATCCAGCGGGGGGACGCGGACGCCATCATCAGCGGAGGGGTGGAGGCGACCATCACTCCCCTGGCGGTGGGCGGTTTCAACGCCATGAAGGCGATTTCCACCCGCAACGAAGAGCCGGAAAAAGCCTCCCGTCCCTTCGACAAGGACCGGGATGGATTCGTCATGGGGGAGGGAGCCGGCATTCTGATTCTGGAAGAGCTGGCCCATGCGCTCAACCGGGACGCCAAAATCTACGCCGAGATCGTGGGCTACGGGCTCAACGGGGATGCCTATCATATCACCGCCCCGGCCCCGGACGGCGACGGGGCCACCCGATGCATGAACATGGCCCTGCGCAGCGGGAACATCGCCCCGGAAGAGGTGGATTATATCAATGCCCACGGGACCTCTACCCCGATCAACGATCCGATCGAAACCAGGGCCATCAAGGCCGTTTTCGGGGAACATGCCAGAAAGCTGGCGGTCAGCTCGACCAAATCCATGACCGGCCATCTCTTGGGCGGAGCCGGAGGGGTGGAAGCGGTGTTCACCATTCTCACCCTATACCGTGGAATCATCCCGCCCACGATCAACTACGATACCCCGGACCCCGAATGCGACCTGGATTACGTGCCCAACACGGCCCGGAAGGCGGAGGTCCGCGTGGCCATGAGCAATTCTTTCGGTTTCGGCGGCACGAATGCGGTCCTCATCTTTAAAAGGTTCGAAGGGTGAAATGAAGATCGCCCTCGGCAGTGATCACGCCGGCTTCGAGCTCAAGGAAGACCTGCGGGCCTATTTAACCGAACGGCAAGTGGCGTTTTTGGACCTGGGAACCTTCAGCGAAGCCCCGGTGGACTACCCGGACGTGGCCGCAAAGGTGGCGGAGAAGGTCTGCCGGGGAGAAGTCGCCCGGGGCCTTTTGATCTGCGGTACGGGAATCGGCATGTCCATCGTGGCCAACCGCTTCGCCGGAGTCCGGGCCGCCCTCTGCCACGATATCTACACCGCCCGCATAAGCCGGGAACACAATGATGCCAATATCCTCGCCCTGGGGGGACGGCTGATCGGGAAGGGACTGGCGAGGGAGATTCTGAAGACCTGGCTGGAAACTGAATTCCAGGGCGGTCGGCATGAAAGACGGGTCCAAAAGATCTCCGCTCTGGGAGAAAAGCCTGGGTGCGGGGGTCAGCAACCAGGGGGGGGGCGATAAACGCAGGAAAGAAGGGTATCCGAATTTCAAGGTCCTTGGGGGGAATTTCTTTTTCAACGATCCGTTAGAATCTGCGGGTCCAGAATCGCCGTCGAGCTCTTGGAAAATCTGCGTTCCCCTGCTTTTCCCCAGAATTCTTTCGGCACCGAAAAATGAACCGACCCACCTGGGAAGAATATTTCATGGAAATCACCCGCCTGGTGGCCAAGCGGGCGACCTGCCTGCGGCGGCAAGTGGGGGCGGTCCTGGTCATGGACAAGCGCCTGCTGGCGACAGGTTACAACGGGGCGCCCTCGGGGCTGGCCCACTGCCTGGAGGTGGGGTGTCTGCGCGAGAAAAGGCAGATTCCCTCCGGGGAGCGCCATGAACTCTGCCGCGGCCTGCATGCGGAACAGAACGTGATCATCCAGGCGGCCTTCCATGGAGTGCGCATTCAGGGTTCGACCCTCTACTGCACCAACCTTCCCTGCGCCATCTGCACCAAAATGCTCATCAATGCGGGAATCCGGGAGATCATCTACGAAGGCGGATACGGAGATGAACTATCGAAGGAAATGCTCCTGGAGGCCCGCATCCCCATACGCCAACTCTGCCTCAAATAACCCTTTCGTAAGAAGCCGTCGGTCTGGCTTCATTTCCCCCTTTCCTTCCGGAAACCCGCATGTTGCGGCTCTTGACTTTTTCTCCGGAGGGAGGTTTAATGGCTTTGGTGATAACCGATCCATCCTTGAGGGGCGATCTTAGAGCCTCGGCCAGGGCGAATCGATTATGACGGAAGAAGAGAAAGAACCCAAGACGCAATACGGAATCGTCAACTTCGAACGGAGGAGAAGCCCCCGATTCTCGGTCGACCTGCCCATCGAGTACTCCTGCGTCGATTCTTCCGGTAAAAGTACCGGTCGCACCGGAAACGCCAGCGTGGGAGGCCTCATGCTCTTCCTGGGCGAGGACTTGAAGGTGGGCCGAGAGGTTCGGATCAAAATCTTCTTCCCCTCCGAAAGCCAATTGGACTCCATCGAAGTTCTGGCCGAGGTTGTTTGGACCGAGATTGCCTTCGGAAAAGAAAAGGATCATCGGTGCGGAGTCAGGTTCATCCACATTGCCACCGAGGACTTGACCAAGTTGAAGACTTTCCTGGATCGTCTCTCCACCATCCGGCCTTCCTTCCGGGTTCCCCCCAATTTACAGCAGGAATTCAAGCCCTAGCCCCCTTTCCTCCCCAAGGTGCCTTAGCGGGAGATGTGTCGCCCGTCCCGATCCCGGCGATCAGAGGGCCGAACCACGGCGTTATCGGGCCCGAAAGGACCTTCAACCGGGAAACCCCGGCCCTAGGGGGCAATGGGTTCTTGAAGGAAACGATGGCTTATGGTATTGGTTACCTGTTGCCGAACCCAACCTTCCCGTTTAAAGAGGGAAACATTGCGCTGCCCATTCTGCCAACACATGGACGATAAGGTCATCGATTCCCGGCTGAGCAAGGAAGGGGACATGATCCGGCGCCGGCGCGAATGCACCCATTGCCTGCGCCGGTTCACAACCTATGAGCGGGTGGAAGAGACCCTCCCCCTGGTGATCAAGAAAGACGGCCGCCGGGAGAATTTTGACCGCAACAAGATCTTGGCGGGCCTCCACAAGGCATGCGAGAAGCGGCCCATCAGCGTCGAAGTCCTGGAGAAACTGGTTGACCGCATCGAGCAGCGGCTCCAGGAAAGCGGGGAGCGGGAGGTCCCGAGCCGGGTGGTCGGGGAACAGATCATGCAGGAGTTGCAGAATCTGGACGAGGTGGCCTATGTCCGTTTCGCTTCCGTGTACCGTTCCTTTAAAGACGTCAACGAATTCATGAACGAAGTGAAGGAGCTGTTGGAAAAGGGGCAGAAGAAAAAGGAATGAATGGACCGGGATGAAAAATACATGCGCATGGCCCTTGCGCTGGCCCGCCGGGGGAGGGGAAAGACAAGCCCGAACCCGATGGTCGGAGCCGTGGTGGTTCGGGGCAATGCCGTGGTGGGAAAAGGGTATCATCACCGGGCGGGCGAACCGCACGCGGAAGTCCTGGCCCTGCGCCAGGCCGGGAAAAAGGCGAAAGGAGCGACCCTCTACCTCAACCTGGAACCCTGCGACCACTTCGGAAAGACCCCTCCCTGCACCCAAGCCATTCTAGGAGCGGGCCTGAAACGGGTGGTAGCAGGCATGAAGGACCCCAACCCGAGGGTGTCGGGCCGCGGCATCCGGAGGCTGAGAAGGGCAGGGGTACGGGTGGAGGTGGGGCTTCTCGAAGGCGAGTGCAGGGAGTTAAATGCCGCCTTCTGCAAGTTTATCCGCACCCGAAAGCCCTTCGTCATCCTGAAAGCGGCGGTCAGTCTGGATGGAAAGGTGGCCACCCGGTCGGGCGATTCGCGCTGGGTCTCCGGCCAAGAGTCCAGGAGCTACGTCCACCGCCTGCGATCGGCCGTGGACGGGGTGATGGCGGGAATCGGGACGGTGCTCCGGGATGATCCCTTGCTGAACGTCCGCCGGTCGGGGAAAAGGGCGGTCCGGCAGCCACTGCGGGTGATCGTGGACAGCACGCTTCGGCTTCCACTCCGTTCGCGCATCGCCCAAACGGCATCGCAATTCAGGACCCTCGTGGCCACCACCCCGGCCGCCGCCCCGGCCCAAGTTCGCCGGTTGCAAAGGGCCAACGTGGAGGTGCTGATCGTAAAGAATCGGCGGAACGGGAAGGTCAGCCTGGGGGCGCTCATGGAGGAGTTGGGCCGCCGGGGAATCCTCTCCGTTTTGCTGGAAGGAGGGCCTACGCTCAGCGCCTCCGCCCTCCAAGAGAAAATCGTTGACCGGATCCTTCTATTTGTGGCCCCCAAGATTATCGGCGGAACGGAAAGCTTGGGGGCCATCGGCGGAAGGGGGATTTTGAGGATGCGAGAAGCCCTGAAAGTGGAGATTCTCAGGGTGCGCCGGACCGGACCGGATTTGATGATCGAGGGAAAGCCCCTGTACGGCTAATATTTGCGAAGGAAATCATGCCTGTGGTAAGATTTAAATATATCCGTCGCGATTCCGTGAAATCCGCGATGGGCCATGTCTTTGTCATCGTCGTGCCGGGGTCCGATTGAACATGTTTACCGGGCTTATCCAGGACGTGGGAATCATCCAGTCCCTCGAATCCACGCAGGGGGGCGTTCGGTTGACCGTTTCGACCCGGCTGGACCTCGGCAGGGTAAAGGTCGGGGACAGCATCTCGGTGGATGGAGTGTGTCTGACCGTGGTCCAAAAGTCCGGGAGGACCTTTACGGTGGAAGTATCCCCCGAGACGCTGCGGCGGTCGACCCTGACCACTGCCAAGCAAGGCCGTCGGCTGAACCTGGAGACCGCTCTCCGGATGTCCGATCCTTTGGGGGGGCATCTGGTTTCCGGCCATGTGGACGGGACGGGGGAAATCCTGGAGATCGTCCCGGAGGGGAATTCCTGGCGTTACCGCTTTCGGGTTCCCCGGGAGATCGGCCGGTACCTGGTGGAAAAAGGATCGGTTGCCGTGGATGGAATCAGCCTGACGGTGGCCGAGTGCGGCGATGAAGAGTTCGCGGTGAGCGTGATTCCCCACACGGCCCGATCCACAACGTTAGGGGAGAAGAAAGCCGGGGACCGGGTCAACCTGGAGAGCGACCTCATCGCCAAATACGTGGAAAAATTCCTGCGCCAGAAAGAAGGCCTGGACCAGCGGCCTTCCCGCATCGACTCCGCTTTTCTGGCGCGGCACGGTTTTTCCAAGTCGATGGAGTAAGAGCCATGGCCGTCAGCAGCATCGATGAAGCTTTGTTGGATATTCGCAGGGGAAAGATGGTCATCCTGGTGGATGACGAAGACCGCGAGAACGAAGGCGATCTTTGCATGGCCGCTGAAAAGGTCACCCCTTCGGCGGTCAATTTCATGGCCAAGTTCGGCAGGGGTTTGATCTGCCTCTCGCTGCAGGAGGAAAAAGCCGATGCGCTGCAGCTTCCTCCCATGGTTTCCAACAATACCTCCAGCTTCGGGACCGCCTTCACGGTTTCCATCGAGGCCAAGAGGGGGGTGACCACCGGCATTTCGGCCGCCGATCGGGCCACCACGATTCTCGCGGCCATTGCCGACGGCGCCAAGCCCGAAGACCTGGTGCGCCCGGGGCACATTTTCCCCCTGCGGGCCAAGAACGGGGGGGTTCTCGTCCGCACCGGCCAGACCGAGGGGTCCGTGGATTTGGCCCGGCTGGCGGGCTTGAAGCCCGCCGGGGTCATCTGCGAAGTCATGAATGACGATGGGACCATGGCCCGGATGCCCGACCTGGAGGTCTTCGCCAAGAAGCACAACCTGAAGATCGTTACCATTGCCGACTTGATCAAGTACCGTCTTCAAAACGAGTGCCTGGTGCGCAAGGCGGCGGTCACCACCCTGCCCACCCTTTATGGCGGGGATTTCACGGCGATTGCCTACGAGAACGATGTGGACCATCAGCAACACATGGCGCTGGTCAAGGGAGTGATCCGGCCGAATGAGCCCGTGCTAGTCCGGGTCCATTCCGAGTGCCTCACCGGCGATGTTTTTGGGTCCCAGCGGTGCGACTGCGGAGAACAGCTTCACACCGCCATGCGCATCGTGGCCAAAGAAGGAATGGGAGTCATCGTTTACATGCATCAGGAGGGGCGGGGAATCGGGCTGATCAACAAGATCAAAGCCTATGCCCTTCAGGACCAGGGAAAGGACACCGTGGAGGCGAATGAAGCCCTGGGGTTTGCCCCCGATTTGCGGGACTACGGGCTGGGCGCTCAAATTTTGCGGGACCTGGGGGTGCGGAAAATTCGCCTCATGACCAATAATCCCAAAAAAATCGTGGGCCTCCAGGGGTATGGTCTGGAAGTGGTGGAACGGGTTCCCCTGGAAGTCAAGCCCGGCCGGCGGAACATGGGCTATTTGAGGACCAAGAAGACCAAGCTGGGCCATTTTCTGACCCTGGAGAAGGAGGGAGGCACGAAAAATGCCAAAGCGAATTGAAGGAAAACTGAATGCTCAAGGATTGAAGTTCGCCATCGTCGTCAGCCGTTTTAATGATTTCATCTGCGAGCATCTTCTCTCCGGCGCCCTGGATGTATTGGTCCGGAATGGGGCGGCAGACGGGGATATCGAGGTCTACAAAGTCCCGGGGGCCTTTGAAATCCCCCAGGCCGCCAAGAAGGTGGCCCTTTCGAAAAAATTCGATGCCATCATCTGTCTGGGGGCGGTCATACGAGGAGCCACCCCCCATTTCGAATACATCGCCGCCGAGGTTTCCAAGGGGGTGGCCATGGTGGGGCTGGAAGGGGAAGTCCCGGTCACCTTCGGGGTCCTGACCACGGATAATCTGGAGCAGGCCATCGAACGGGCGGGGACCAAATCGGGCAACAAGGGCTGGGATGCGGCCCTCTCGGCCATCGAAATGGCCAACCTGTACCGGGAGATGAAGGGTAAAGAATAAAAGTGTTCACCCCGGTGGTGAAAAAGGTCCTGGCATGACGATTCGTAGGAGGGCGAGGGAGATTGCCCTCCAGGTTCTTTACCAACTGGATATCGCCCCGGGAGACCCGAAGGAGGCTCTGACCCTATACTTCGACAACTTTCGCCCCTCCGAGAAAGCCCGGGA
>JACAEW010000035.1 GCA_013388675.1 Syntrophaceae bacterium
CGGTTGGCATTTCGATTCCCTCTTTTACGCTCGAGCCCGGGGCCCGTTTAGGCTGGCCAAAGGGCGCCCCGGCGGCGCCCCGGCCAGCATCCTGCGGATCGATCTCGATTGTCCGGCCTTCGCTCTCTTCGAGGCCGAACTCCGTTGATCCCTGGATTATTTTTTCTTCAAGCCCACCACCCCTTTGCCCATGGCGGTCTTTCCCATTTTATGGTAGACCCCATTAGCATAGGTCTGGTAGGGAACGGTCAGTTTGGACCAATCCTGCATGGAAACGAGGACTTTCTTGAAGAAGGGATCTTTCTGGGCGTACTTGTCCAGGACCCTTTGGGCCGCGGCCATGTAGGCATCGATGTAATCATCGGTGGTTTCGTGAAGAATGACCCCGTCTTTTTCCACCATCTCCTTCAGCGCTTTGCTGTTCTGGCTCACGTTCCAGTTGTAAGTGTCGGCCACACAGGCCAGGATCGCAGCTTCAAAGATCGCCTGGAGGTCGGCGGGCAGCTTGTTCCACCAATCCAGGTTGACATAGATATCGCCGATTGAGATGGCCTGATGCAGCCCCTGGAGGTAATAGTGCTTCCAGACGGCGCTCAGTCCCAGGTTTTTGTCGTCCGCCGGGCTAATCCACTCCGCCGCATCGATGACCCCGCGCTGGGCGGAGGGGACGATTTCTCCTCCCGGCATGGATACGGCCGGAATGCCGATTTCCTTGAAGGTTTCCGACGGGATCCCCGGTGGAGAGCGGAATTTCATTTTCTTGAGGTCGGCCAGGGATTTAAAGGGTTTGGAGAACCAGCCGAAAGGTTCCGGACCCATGGGCATGCACATGAAGCCCTTGATCTTGTAGCCCAGGATTTTGGTGAAGTATTCCTGGTAGAGTTCGTTCCCCCCGCCGTCATAGATCCAAGAAACCGTGCCCAGCTGGTCCAGGCCATGCCCCAGACCGGCCACGGGGGCTGAAAACAGCAGCCCTGCGGGATGCTTTCCCGACCAGTAATGGGTCCAGGCCTGCCCCCCGTTGACGATCCCTTTGTCCACCGCATCCAGTATCTGAAAGGCACCGACCACCGCACCGTCGGGCAGAACTTCCACTTTCAGCCGGTTTGCGGACATGGCCTGCACACGTTTTCCCATGCGATCAATCAGCATGTAATAGATGCTGGCACTGGGGACTGCGGTCTGGATTTTCAGGGTATACGTTTCGGCGGCCCGGAGGTCATGGCCCGACCCGGCCAGAAAAAAAAACAACCCGAGAGAAAAAATAAAAATCGCTGTTTTTCTCATCCCTAACTCCTTTCGGCTTCAGATTGCATTGGGTGATCCGGATGTCTATTTTTTCCGCCATCTTGCCTTCGCGCCTCGGAGCAAATCGGAACGGTTCCTTGTCACCTCCTTTCCTGGCAGTCGCCCGCCGGGATTCTCTTCCGGGAGAACCCCTCGGCTTTGCCGGTCAATAGTTGGCTTCCAGAAGCTGGATGATCTCCCGCTCGGTCACTTTCCGCGGGTTGTTCATAATCAGGCGGGCGGCGCCGATGGCCGCCTTGGCCAAAGCCGGGATCTCCTGCCGGGGAACGTCGTATTCGCCCAATTTATAGAATATGTCCAGGTCGTTTAGCAAGCTTTTTATGGCCTTGACCGAGAGCCTCGCCGCTTCGACTTCGGGCACTCCGTCGGTCCTCTCCCCAAAGGCCTGGGCGATTTGGATGAACTTGTGGGGTACGGCCTGGAGGTTGAATTCCATGACCCAGGGGAGGATAAAGGCGGTCAGCAGACCGTGGGGAAGGTGGAATTTCCCGCCGATGGCCAGAGCCAGGGCGTGGTCGAGCCCGTTCTGGGTGTTGGAAAAGGCCATTCCCGCGAGGCAACTGGCGAAGAGCATGTTCTCCCGGGCTTCCCGGTTGTCCCCATTGGCGTAAGCCCTCCGCAGGTTCGCCGCAATCATCCGGATGGCCTGCAGGTTCAGGGTATCCGTCAGAACCGTGGCCCGGACGCCCGTATAAGATTCCATGGCGTGAACCAAGGCATCCATTCCGGTCGTGGCGGTTGCCCGGGGCGGAAGGCTGACAGTCAATTGGGGGTCGAGGAGAGCCACGCGGGCAAACATATGCTCGCTCACGATTCCCTTCTTCACCTGGTTCCGGGTGTCGGAGAGGACGCAGATGGAGGTCATCTCGCTCCCGGTGCCTGCGGTGGTGGGAATCAAGATGAGAGGGAGGCCCGGTTCGGGTACGAGTTCCATCCCGAAGTACTTGTCGATCGGCCCCGGATTGGTGAGCATCACCGAGGTCACCTTGGCAATATCCATGGAGCTTCCCCCCCCGAGGCCGATGATGAGGTCTGGACCGAAAGCCTGGGCAGCGGCGTGGCTGGCCAGGGCGACCTCGATCTGGGGATCCGGTTCCACTTCGGCAAAAAGGGAATAAGAGAGTTTGGTGCGATCCAATACCCGGATTAAAGGGTCCAGAAGGCCGGTGGCCTTGATCCCCGGGTCGGAAATCACGAGCGCCTTTGTTCCCTTGAGGCGTCTGATTTCTGCCCCCAGGTTTTCCAGGGACCCGAAGCCGGACACGAGCCGGCCAACGGTGTTGAAGGCACTGATCATGGGAGCCTCCTTTCTTGATTGAGTTCAATAAGAGACCATTCCGACTTCTTTGAATCCCTGCACGGATGGGGCCATATAGGCCTCCGGCCCAACGATTGGGACAGCAGGCCTCTTTCGGGCAGAATTTTTCCGGAAAGCTCTCCCTGGCAGGGCAGATGATTTTTTCTTCTGGGGGGAGGA
>JACAEW010000096.1 GCA_013388675.1 Syntrophaceae bacterium
AAGAACCGCTGCCTCAGGATGTCCGGCCCCGGGCGGGATGCCGCCCTGGGCCCGGCCAACTCTCTTCCGGCAGGGGTAGACCCGGGAAGCTCAAAATCTTCCTCAAGCACCCACTCGATGGGGAGAAGACCAGGATTTTATCTTGCAGGGTGATACATATAATTGCGCATGCTCGTAGGGGCGGGTTTCAAACCCGCCCCTGCGGACGGGCCTTAGGCAGCAGGTTTTCCATCGATATGCGCATCGTTTAAAGATACTCGGTATAAGACCGGAAATTTAATTGACGCCTTTTCTTTTTTTTTCTACCATTTCCCCGAGGAACACTACTTTATTCTCCTAGAGAGGGTCCCTTCATGATCAGCATAAATCAGGACCGTTTGGTGGAACAATTCATGCATTTCGTTCAGATTGACTCGCCCTTCTTCGAGGAAGCCAATTTTATATCCCTTTTAACCGACGAATTGAGGAAGTTAGGGCTGGGGGTGGAGAACGACCGGAGCGGGGAGAACGGCGCGGGGAACCTATTTGCCGTCTTACCGGGGACGAACCGCAGCCTCCGACCGATTCTTCTATCCATGCACACGGACACGGTCGAACCCGGGAGGAGAATCCAACCTTATTTGGAAAATGGCCAGGTCCGAAGCGACGGGAAAACGATCTTGGGAGCGGATAACAAATCATCCATTGCGGCCACCCTGGAGACCATCCGTTGGTTGCAGTCTGCCCGCCCCGAGCACGGCGATGTGGAGCTGCTCTTCACCTGGGGAGAGGAACGGGGGCACAGGGGGGCCAAGGCCTTTGATGCCTCCCGTCTCCGTTCCCGCGTCGGCTTTGTGCCGGATGGCGGAGGTCCCTTGGGCACGATCATCCGCGCCGCTCCCTACTATACCTCCATCCGGGCGGCCTTCATCGGCAAGGCGGCCCATGCCGGCATTTCTCCGGAGAAGGGCCTCAGCGCCGTGGTCATGGCTTCCCGGGCGATCGGCGGGATGAAACTCGGCAGGATTGACGGGGACACCACGGCCAACATCGGGACAATCTCCGGCGGGTCGGGAAGGAACACCGTGCCGGAAAGGGTGGAAATCGAAGGAGAAGCAAGAAGCCTGGTCTTGGAAAAGCTGGAAATGCAGACCCGCCAAATGCGTTCCGTCATGGAAGATGCGGCCCGGGAGTTAGGAGGAAAGGTCGAGAGCGACGTTCAGCGCGAATACGACGGTTTTTCCATCGGCCCGGATGAATGGCCCGTCCGGAAGGCTGTGGCCGCCTCCAGGGCCGTCGGTTTACGCCCGGTGATCACCTCCACCAACGGCGGAAGCGACGCCAACGAATTCAACGCCAAGGGAATTCCAACCATCGTCCTCGGCATGGGCGGCCAGGGGTACCACAGCACCCAGGAGTCCATCACCGTCCAGGAGCTCGTGAAGCTGGCCGAGTGGATGGGGGCATTGATCATCGAAGCAGGGAAGGATTGATAGGAGGGTTTCGGGTTTCAAGTTTTGTTCTTTGGGGCGGCTTTTCTTACATGATCGGGCTGGTATTTTACGCTTAGCGGAATTTGCCGTACCTTCACGCGGTTTGGCATATCTTTGTGATCGGAGGAAGCACCTTCCATTACCGGGCAGTATGGTATGCGCTGTAAGGTATGGGCCGGCGAAGTTTTTTCGGCGAATTATTTTCTTGACATCCCGCAGAAACAGTTTATCATAGATATATAGGTTGCGAAGAGTTCTGGTCAGGAATTAAAAAGCCGCATAGCTCTTGAAGCTTATGCGGCTTTTTTTGTTGTCTCGATCGCGCCTGGTGCATCCAACCGAAAAATGAGAAAAGAGGTGATAGCAATGTCCAAAGGCCGAGTCAAATGGTTCAATGAGCAAAAAGGGTTTGGATTTATCTCCCAGGATAGCGGGGAGGATCTATTCGTGCACTTTTCGTCCATTAAACAAGAAGGTTTTAAGGTTCTTCGTGAAGGGGATGAAGTCGAATTCGAAATCACCCAGGGAAAGAAAGGCTTGCAGGCTATCGATGTCGTAAAGTGCTGAGGGTCTGAATCGGATCGTAAGACTCTCGGGAGGAGCAAGTCCTGGGGTCTTTCCTGGCCTCCTTCAGAGTTCATTTGCCGTGCGCGATGGGGGAGAAATAAAGGAAAGGGGTTAAAATGCCAGGGTTAAGAAGGAATTTTTATCGGAGAAGTTCCGCAAAGAAAGGCCCCCCAAAGACCTACAAGGGTACTTGCGCCCAGGGCGAAAAAGAATTGTTATTGGAGGTCCCTCCCGGCGGAAGAGGTCTGCTTTGCCTCGATGGTTACAATAACAGAGGGTTCCACAATGAGGAGAAGGGCTGGTTGAGCTTCCCAAACGATTCGGGTTCAACATAATTGAGTAAAGGTGGGAAACGCTGCAAGGCGGACCACGAAAAGTCGTCGCCTTAGGCGACGCAGAAAAGGAGCGGGAGAAAGTATGGCTAAGAAACTATTTGTAGGGGGGCTGAGCTGGGACACGACGGATGAAGGGCTACGCCAGGCGTTCGCGTCACATGGGGAAATCGCCGAAGCCAAGGTTATCACGGAACGCGATACGGGGCGCTCCCGGGGGTTTGGATTCGTGACTTTTGCTCAGGATGAGGAGGGTAAAACGGCGATATCCAAAATGGACGGGACGAACCTTGACGGCAAGACCATCAAGGTAAATGAAGCGCAGGAAAAGAACCCGCGTGGAGGCGGCCGGGGCGGCGGGCGCCATTTGGGTTAGTTTCGACTTCGCTCACAATATGGACATACCTTTTGAGCCGCTTCATCTTCCGGTGAGGCGGCCATCCTTTGTTTCGGCCGGTAATGGTTATTTTTCACCCACATTCGGCACGAACTGAGCTAGGCGGTTACTTTCCCAATCTTTATTGACCCACCTTGGAAGGCGATCAAAATAGAAGAGCCTTTTCCGCGAAATATCGTGGCCTTTTGAAGTCCCACGGCGGTTCGATCTTCTAGCGCAACTACTCTTACCCTTTCAAGAACCGGATAACACGAAATGAATCGGATGGTTCTCCTCATTCAGCCGGGGAGGGCCGGGGGTGGCACGGAAATGGCAAAGATTAATTCCGGGGAATACGTTCCGATCGGCAAAAACATCACCGCCCGAGAGAAAAAACGATGGCCGGATGGGGAAAAGGCTGGATTTTGAAATCAGCGAATAACTCATAGGCACGATATCCATACGGCATTTCAGATGAAAAAAAAGGAAGCACCGCACGGGATAACGGCATTTCGCCCGGTCCCTGCAAATTTTTAAGGATGGCAGCAAGTGTTTAGATTGAAGAGAAAAGGGGTACGGGTTTTTGCGGCTGCTATGGTCTCGGTCCTTTTTGGTTGTCTGGGAACGGGTGCGTCGATGGCGAAGGAAAATGGGGTACTCATCGTGGGCCGATTTTCTGCGGAGGAATTGGATACCAACGGAGTCCCCCTTGGGTGGCAGCGGAAAAAACCAGGAAACAACTCCAAAATTGCCCTAGAGGTGGAGAAGGAAGATTATTCCCTGCATATCCTGTGCGTCAACGATAACATCGCCTTGGGGAGAAAAATATCCTTCGACATACGCCAATACCCCTATTTTTCCTGGCGCTGGAAAGCCAGCCAACTTCCAGCGGGCGGGGACATCCGGAAACGAGAAACAGATGAACAAGCTGGCCAGGTTTACGTGGTATTTCCCAAATTTCCCTCACCGGTGAACACCCGTTCGGTCGGATATATTTGGGACAATCAAGCCCCCGTGGGACTTTCAGGAACAAGCACAGCTTACAGCAAGATGAAGTTTGTTGTCCTGCAGAGCGGGGCCGTAAAACTGAACCGGTGGATCTGGGAAACGCGCAACGTATATGAAGATTATCAAAAACTCTTTCAGGAAGAACCTCCCCTCTTGGGTGGGGTTGTGCTTTACATCAACACTCAGCACAGCAAAAGCACCGCAGAAATTTCTTATTCCGACATCTTTTTTTCTTCCAGCCCCCCCGAGAGCTTGGGGAAAAATCCGCAGCGGATGATTTCCGACTAGCCGGTGACAAAAATATCAGCGACCTTTTAATTGTCGGGACCCTTGCACGGCCTATAGATGTCCTGATATGTGATTTGAATATGATCAGGCTCTGCGGGTTATACTAATTTCCGATTCGGTTATTTCAAATTTCTCTTTCCCGGGCAAGGTCATCATAAGCTGTCTTTGTAAAATATCTACGGATTGTAGTTCGGGCATGAGGCAAACCATTTCGCTTTCTGCTTTCGTTTTAGAAAATATTTCCGGGAATATGCATCCTGGAAATAGAAACTGTCAGGGGGAGAGCAATGACCCAGTCAATCGGGGATACCGCCGGAAAAGTGTGGGAGTTTTTGCATGAGAAGGGCGAAACGAAACTAAGCCAGTTGAAGAAAGGGGTGAAGGCTGATTCCAATTTAGTCCTTCAAGCCATCGGATGGCTCGCCCGAGAAGATAAGCTGCTCATCCGGAAGACAGGGCGGTACATCACGTATGCCTTGAAAGAATGAATTGTTTCTGCGAGTCTTAAAACTTAAATTTTGTCGGATCGGGTCTAAAAGAACCGTTAATGGAATTTTTGGGCTCGGAGCGAGAATACTTTCTTCCGCTTGATCCAGCAACCGGGAAAAGACGCCTTGGTTTTCAATAGGGGCTTTTTTTGAGGGGTTCATGAATACGAAATGGGACTTTTGCCCCTCTGCGTACAGTGATTCAGATATTCGAGCCAATCGTTTCGATTCCTGCTATCTTATTTGAATTTTGGCCAAGCCCAATAGCTTTCGATAGTCTTTTCCCCAATCCACATTCCTTATTCCGCAATCCTATGTCTCCGCCTTTCCGGTCTCCTGTTATTACTTGAAACCCGGAATTCGCAACTCGAAAGGGTTTTAGTGGGGTTGGCACGCCCCGTAGAGATGGCACATGGCGAAGTGTTCGGGTTCCACCTCGGCCCACAGGGGTTCAACTCGAGAGCAGACCTCCATGGCCTTGAAACAGCGGGGGTGGAAGCGGCAGCCGGAGGGGGGGTTGACCGGGCTGGGCACGTCTCCTTTGAGGATAATCCGTTTCTTCTTCTGGTCCGGGTCCAGGACCGGAACGGCGGACATAAGCGCCTGGGTGTAAGGGTGGAGGGGCTTGGCCAGGAGCTTCTTATTGGTGGTGAGTTCGATAACCTTGCCAAGGTACATGACCGCGATCCGGTTGCTTACGTGGTTGACCACGGACAGGTCGTGGGCAATGAGGATGTAGGAGAGATGGAATTCCTTTTTGAGGTCTCCCAGCAGGTTGATCACCTGGGCTTGGATGGAAACATCCAGGGCGCTCACCGGCTCGTCGCAGACGATCAGTTGGGGCCGCAGGATTAAAGCCCGGGCGATGCCGATGCGCTGCCTTTGCCCTCCGGAAAATTCATGGGGAAAGCATCTCATCTTTTCCCGATGGATGCCCACTTTGTCCAGCATGGCCGCCACCCGGTCCGGCACCTCGTCGCCGCTGGCCAGCCCGTGGGTTTTCAGGGCGTCTCCCACGATGTTTTCCACGGTCAGGCGCGGGTTCAGGGACGAGTAGGGGTCCTGGAAGATGATCTGCATCTTCGCCCGGAGCCTCTTTAGCTCCCCCGGCTTTAATTTGGTGATCTCCCGGCCTTCAAAAAAGATCTTTCCGGCGGTGGGCTCGATGAGGTGGAGAATCGTTCTCCCCAGGGTGGACTTGCCGCATCCGGACTCCCCCACCAGCCCCAGGATTTCTCCCCGCTGAATTTCGAAGCTCACCCCGTCCACTGCGTAGACCCTTTCTCGGGGCCCGAACAGAGTGGTGCGCTTGAGCAAGAAATGCTTCTTCAGGCCCTCGACGGTCAGGAGCGAGCCATCCTTCATGCCCCCCTCCCCGCGGCCCGGCCGCAGGCCACCCAGTGGCCGCGGTTCATTTCGTTCAATTCCGGCCGCTGCAGCCGGCATTCTTCCCGGGCCTCCGCACACCTGGGGTGAAAGTCGCAGCCCGGCGGGAGGTTGTAGAGGTTGGGGACCACCCCGGGAATTTCCTGGAGCCGGCTCTGGTTTAATTCCAGCCGGGGCACGGAGGCCAAGAGCTGGCGGGTGTAAGGGTGAAGGGGTTCATGGAAAATGGACCGTACGTCGGCAGACTCCACGATCTTCCCGCAGTACATGACGATCACCCGGTCGGCCACCTCGGCAATGACTCCCAGGTTGTGGGTGATCATCATGATACTCATGTTGATTCTCCTCTGAAGGTCAAGCATGAGCTCCAGGATCTGAGCCTGGACGGTCACGTCCAGGGCGGTGGTAGGCTCATCCGCGATGAGCAGCGCCGGGTTGCAGGAAAGGGCCATGCCGATCATAACCCTTTGGCGCATGCCCCCGCTTAGCTGGTGGGGATACTCTTTGACCCTCCTCCGGGGGTCGGGGATTCCCACCAGGTCCAGCATTTCCACGGCCTTTTCCTCTGCCTGGCGGGCGTTCAACCCCTGATGGAGCCGGATGGCTTCTCCGATCTGGTCGCCAATGGTAAAGACCGGGTTGAGGGATGTCATGGGTTCCTGAAAAATCATGGAAATCCGGTTCCCCCGCACCTCCCGGATCCCTTCCGTATCGAGTCGTAAAATATCTTTGCCTTCGAACTCGGCGGTTCCTGCGACGAGTTCTCCCGGCGGCATGGGGATCAGTTGAAGGAGCGCCATGGCGGTTACACTCTTGCCGCAGCCCGATTCCCCCACCACTCCCAGGGTTTCGCCCTGGTCGATGTGGAAATCCACGCCGTCCACCGCCCGGACGGTGCCGGCCAGGATGTGAAAGTAGACCTTTAAATCCCTTGCCGTGAGCAGCCGGCCCATGTCACACCTGCTCCCTTGACCGGGGCTCCAGGGCATCGCGGACCCAGTCGGCCACGATATTGATGCATGCCACCAGCAGCATCAGGGCCAGGCCGGGGAAGATGGAAGCCCACCAGCTGCCGGAGAAAAGGACCTGGTAACCCCGAGCAATGGCCAGGCCGATCGAAGGAGTCGTGACCGGAACCCCCAAACCGAGGAAGCTCAGCGTGGCCTCGAGGATGATCACCCGGGGGACTTGCACCGCGGAGAGAACCAGTACGGGAGTAATGGAATTGATCAAAAGGTATTTCACCATGATGGTCCAGGGGCCGAATCCCAGGGCATGGGCCGACTCCACGTATTCTTTCTCCCGGATGGAAAGGACCGTTCCGCGGACCGTCCGGGCGTATTCCGCCCACCCGGCGATGGCCAGGACGACGATCATCTTCCAGAGCCCCTGTCCAAAGATGACCATGAAGCAGAGAGCCACCATAATGAGGGGTAGGGAAAGCTGCACATCCACCGCCCGCATGATGAAGGTTTCCCAGAACCCCCGTCTGTACCCGGCGGTCAACCCCAGGGTCAAGCCGATGACCAAGGAAATGCCCACCGCGAAGAACCCGACCAGCAGGGATATCCGCAGTCCGTAAATGATGTTGGAAAGCACATCGCGTCCCAGCCGGTCGGTCCCGAGGTAGTAGGGACTCGTTCCCCGTTCATTCCAGATCGGCGGCGTCAGTCGGGCTTTTAGGGTCTGCTCCAGGGGGTCCACCGGGGCCACCCAGTGGGCAAAAATGGCGATGAAGACTAGGATGACGAGTATGGCCAGCGCGCCAAGGACCAGGCGGTTGCTTAGGAAAGAATGAAGGAGCTGTCGCTCGGCGGGAATATACTCGAACCCCCAAAACCTCGCCCGGGGCGGACTGTAGTAGGACTCAGCGAGATGACTGGCTGCGTTTGCCGAAGCAGAATCGATGCTCATTTCTCGTGCCGGATCCGCGGATCGAGGTATACATAAAGGATATCCACCGCGAGATTCATGGCCAGGAATATGGTGGCAGTGACCAACGTCCAGGCGATGATCACCGGGAAATCCATCACCCCGATCGACTCCAGGAAAAGGCGCCCCATTCCGGGCCAGGCAAAAACCTTTTCGGTTACAATAGCGCCGGCCAGGAGAGAGCCCATCTGCATGCCGGCGATGGTTACGAAGGGAATGAGCGTGTTCTTGAGAGCATGTTTGTAGATGACCTTTTTTTCACTCACTCCCTTGGAGCGGGCAGTGCGGATGAAATCCATGGTCATTACGTCCAGCATCCCGGCCCGGATGAGGCGGATGAACAGGGCCAGCCGGTAAAGAGCCAGCGAAGTGGACGGGAGAACCAGGTGGGCCCAGGTTCCCCTCCCGGAAGACGGCAGCCACTGAAGCTCCACGCAGAATATGAAGATGAATGCAATTCCGATCCAGAAGGGAGGCGCCGAAATCCCCACCAGCGACCCGAGCAGGCTGGCCCGGTCGAAGACCGTACCCCGTTTCGAAGCGGCCAGGACTCCGATGGGCACGGCCAGGAGGAGGCTGATCACGATGGTGGCTACGACCAGCTCCAGCGAGGCAGGCAATCGCTCCAGGACCAGCTTCAAGGCCGGCTGGCCGTGGTGGTAGCTGATTCCTAAATTTCCCCGTGCGGCGTTCCTAAGAAATAGGCCGTATTGCACCACCAAGGGCCGATCTAGCCCCAGGTTCCGCCGCATTTCCTCGACCTGGTCAGGGGTGGCCTCGGGGGGCATGAGCAGGGCCACGGGGTCTCCAGAGATGTGCAGGATGGAGAAGACAATCCCGCTCACCACGAGAAAAACCAGGAGCGCCTGGTATACCCGGCGGAAGATGTAGAGACCCATGATCCTTCACCCGAATAAAACCGTGGGGGCAATTCAGGGAATGCCCCCACCAGTGTCACCAGCGATATTTTCCCCGAAAAATAATTCGGGGGCGACCAGCCGGCCGTCCCGGCGGCATTTACGCCGATCCTTTTCTCCTTACCGAAGAGTTACCTATCATATGCCCTTCCGGGGTCGGTATAGAGGCGGGTTTCCAACCCGCCCCTGCTCTTTCCGGGACGGATGGAAGGCTTGTCCGGGCTAATTCGCCTTCTTCAATTTATGGGCGAAAAGCCGCTCGTCGATCCGTGCCTTGCCGTCTTTGATCCCCTTGGAGAAGCCGAAAACATTCTCCTGGTAGTACAAGGGGATAACATAATAGGTGCCGTAAATAGCCTCGGCAATTTCGTTTCTCAGTTTCTGCCTCTTGGCATCATCCATTGTGGCGTTGGAGATGTCCATCTTCTTTTCCAGCTCCGGGTCTTTGAAGCGTCCCCGGTTGTTCCTGCCGTAGGTTCCCTTCAATTCCCGGAAGAAGGAATTCATGGTTCCCTGCCAGGAAAGCGTCCCCCATCCGGCCAGGAAGAAGGGCGATTCGAAGCGGTCCACCTTCGGGAAGAAAACCGCCTTCGGGGTGGCGACGACTTTCAACCGGACCCCGATTTTGGCCAGTTGCGCGGCGATGGCTTCGGCCACCTGCTGGTCGTTCACGTACCGGTCGTTGGGGGTGTCGAAGTTGGCCTCGAACCCGTTCGGGTAGCCGGCTTCCGCCAGAAGCTTTTTGGCCAGCTCCGGGTCGAATTTGGGACGGTGGATGTTTTTGTGGGTGTCAAAGGCATAGGGACTGATGATTTGAGCCGCTGGATAGGCGCTCCCCTCCATAACGTACTTTATGATGTCTTCCACGTTGATGGCATGGGCAATAGCCTTGCGCACCCTGAAATCCCTGAAGGGATTCGGTTTCCCCGCAGGGAGTCCTGGATTGTCCTTAGGGGGAGGTCCCCCCTTTTCCGCATACACGTCGAACATGACATAAATCGCCCGCTGGCTGGGAACCCGGCTCACATAAGTATTTTTGTGCTTCTCCACCCGGGGGATATCCGGGATGGAAACACCCCAGCAGGCGTCAATTTCCCCGGTTAAGAGCGCAGCCACCCGGGTGGCAGCCTCTGGAATGGGGCGGAGGGCGACTTTTTCAAAGTCCACCTTCCCCCCCCACCAGTCCTTATTAACCGTCAGGGTGATGCGGTCGTCTTTCACCCACTCAACAAATTTGTAAGGACCGGTTCCTACCATGTTCCGGGTCAGATGGGCATAGTCCTTTTTATCCCACTCCTGGGTCCATTTGGGAGGCATGATGCTGATGTTCTCCAGCATGACCAAAGCTTCGGGAGTCGGAGACTTGGTGATGAAGTGGACGGTGTGTTCGTCCACAATTTTTATCTCTTTGTAATCGGGGACTGCGTATTTGTACTGACTCTTGGGGTGCGTCTTGCAACGCTCCAGGGAGAATTTCACGGCTTCTCCATTCATGGGCTCGCCATTGTGAAACTTGACTCCCTTGCGCAGCTTGAACTCCCAGGTGTTGTCATCGACCAATCTCCAGCTCTCCGCCAGCTCCGGCACGATTTTCAAGCTCTCGTCGTAGCCGACCAGGTTTTCGTACACGTGCCGCTGGATCGTAGTCGTCGTTGTTTCATTCCTTCCGTGGGGGTCCATGGTCACCGCGTCCCCTTCGAAACCGATGACCAGGGGCTTCTGGGCCAGGCCGCTTTGGGGAATGAGGAAGACCGCCACCAGAAAGATGAGGGCCAAACCGAAAATCTTTCTCTTTTTCATCTTTTCCTCCTTTGGGTTGGTTTCTGTATGGGTAAAGGGAAGCAGCCTGTCGCCGGCCTGGGGGTACGGCGAAAAAACTCACCCCGGCTCTTGAAACGATTCTTGGACCTTTTTTCTCAGTTCCGAGGAGGCCAAGAAATCGTAGCCGGTCATGGCCAGGAACTTGGCTGCCTTCACCAGGGCGTCCTTCCCCCGGGGAGTCATGGTCGCTTCGGCGAAGACCCGCGAGTGGCCGGGAACCAGGGGGTCCACGATGGCTACCGAAGGGTGGATCGCCGGGAGGTAAAAACTCAGGTTCCCAATGTCCGATGACCCGCGCCGTCCATCGTCCGGGTCGATGGAAATTCCCAGGCCCTCCATGTTTTCCCGGAGCGCCCTTTCCAGGGGAGGATTCCTCTTGATCGGGTCGAAGTTCGGCAGGCCGATTTCGATCTTATAACCGGCTCCCGCGGCCGTAGCCCCCGCCTCAATGCATTTTTGCACCTTCTGAAAAACCTCGTCCCGGTAATTGCGAGTGGCCGCCCGCACGTAGAAGAGCCCGGCGGCATACTGGGGGATGATATTGGGCGCCTCCCCCCCATGGGTGATGATCCCGTGAATCCGGGCATCGGGCCGGATTTGCTGCCGGAGCATGCTGATATTGTTGTAAGCCGCCACAAGGGCATCCAGGGCATTAATCCCCCGGTCGGGGGAAACCGAGGCATGGGCCGCCTGCCCGAAGAATTCCGCCTTGAACTTCACGCGCCCGAACATCTCCTCCCCCGGCCGATTGAGCCGGCCGGGATGGCACATCATGGCCGTGTCCATCTCCGCAAAAACACCGGCCTCGGCAAGAAGAATTTTTCCCCCTCCCCCCTCCTCCGCCGGGGTTCCCACGAGCGCCAGGGTTCCTTGGACTCCATCCAGGTGCCGGCTGAGGGCCAACGCGGCTCCCACGCTGGCCGCGGCAATCAGGTTATGACCGCACCCATGCCCTACGCCCGGGAGGGCATCATATTCGGCCAGGAAGGCAACACAGGGACGACCCCGGGGACGATGAGCCGGACGGGCCAGGAATGCGGTCTGAACCCCGCCGACTCCCTTTTCCGCCCTGAATCCGTGTTCTTCCATAAAACGCCCCAGGAATTCGCAGGCTTTGAACTCCTGGTATCCGATTTCGGGGTTTTGGTACAGGAACTCGCTGACTCCGTACAAATCCCCGGCCAACGAATCGACCTCTGCGGCTATGCGCAATTTAACCGGGTCCATTTCTCCCTTTTTTGACGATGAATTCCCGCGACAATAAGGTGGCAAATCAGGAGTAAGCAAGTTTCAGTATATTCGAGAAGGGTGAGAAGTCAAGGGTTTTGCCGCCGAAAAGAACACCTAATTCGGCGGCAAGATGAAGGCAAACGGCAGGAAGAAGAATTCTGCCAATCCCCCCTCTGCCATCGTCCGGGCAATCCTATCCCCTGTCCACCAGCTCAATTCGAATCCCCTCGGGCCCCTCGATAAAAGCGTATTTAACGCCCGTGGCAGTCGTGCTCGGTCCGATGCTGAATTGAGCGCCTTTCTTTTTCAGGTCTTCAACGGTCTTTTCCAGGTCTTTTACCGCAAAACCAAAATGGTCCAGTCCCCTGCTTCCCTTTCCCGCCACCAGCGTCCCCGCCTTTGGATCGGCTCCCATAATATTGACCGGGACCCCGTAAGCAAACAACCTCACCATGGGGAACCCCCGCACCTCCGCCCTCGACTCGACCTTCCCCTCGAAGACCCTCTCGAAGTATTGGACCATTTTTTCCACGTCCCCGCACATGAGATGAACATGGTCAATTCCGGTGATCATCTTCTGGTCTCCTTTTTTTCCTGAAATGTAGGGGCGGCCCGATGTGGCCGCCCGCAAAATGAGCAATCTCATCGGATTGCCCCTACGATTTGGGTACGGCTCTTCCGGGCTGCGAAATCTGCGAACCGATCGTTTCTCGATTTTTAATGGTTAAGAGCATAAAGGCAACAACAATCAGGATCAGGATAATAAAGCTCAATCCGACAAAAACCCAGGGCAAGTCAAAGCGCTGGGCGATATATCCCGCGAAACTGGAGGCGAGGGACCCGAGGCCAAAGGCGGCAAAAAAGAAAATCCCGAAGGCCGTACCCCGCATGGGCACGGTCGTCCTTTGCGCCAACAGCACATTGGTCGCGGGCTGGAGGGCGAAATTGAAGAAAAAAAACACCAGGGAGACCCCGACCAGGAAGAAATCCCGGGTAAAGGCCATGGCCAATATGAAAGGAAGCCCGGCCGCGCTGAGGATCACCACATTCCGCTCCAGCCCCGGCTTCTGTCCCAGAGCCCCGCCGAAATACTGTCCGAACACCCCCATGCACAATACGATTCCCGAAAACATTCCCCCTACAGCCACACTGTCCCACGAAAAGACCTGAAAGGAAATATTCTTGGCCATGTATGCGGGTAAAAAAAGAATCGTCCCATGATACACGAAGCTGTGGAGCATATTCAGTAGATAGATGAGGATCAAAGGCACGGAGAAATAAACCCAAAAGGAAACTTGCGGGGCCGATGAGGGCGTCGGTTCGACCGGACGAATTTCTTTTTTTATCTC
>JACAEW010000207.1 GCA_013388675.1 Syntrophaceae bacterium
CCATCCAATTCCTTCCCAAAAAGCTGATAGACCTTTACCGCTCCGCCCTTCTGGTTAAATGGAGCCAATTCAAAATCATCCATCCCGATGGAGAGGGAAGTGGCGATATGGTCCTTGATCATCCTGAGCCATTCCATTTGCTCCGGTTTGAATTTCCTTCCCGTAGCCTCCTGCTCCGAAAGCCAGGTCTGGAATCGTACCTCCACCGTTTCGGAGAATGGTTCAAGGGTTTTGCTCTCCCCTAACGCGAAGCGCAAAAGAGAAACAATGTCCGTGAGCAGTTTCTGCGGGCCGCCCCTTTTTACCTTTGATTTTTCCAATTGTTCGTATGCCTGCCACAATCCTTCCGTGGTCAGCAGATAGGGCGGCTTTTTGATGGCCTCCGCCAGTTCCTTGATTTCCTGGTAGGTGAGATGTCTTCGGCCGTAAGGATTGTTGTAAATGATCTGCAAGGCCGTAAGTTCGTCCTTATTTTTCTCAATAAACTCTTTGAATTTATTTACCCACTCCTGGGCCTTCTCCTTCTGTTTTTCAACGGGGCCGGCGAAAATCACTTCATCCGGGCTAACCGTATCGATGATCTGTTCGTTTCTGGTTCGGATAGCAACCAGGGCATTTCTGAATTTCGGGTTGTCGAAAGGAAGGCAGGCTTTTTTGACCAATTCCTCAGATGCCTTTTTGATCTGGTCATTCGTTGGGCTTTCGACCTTGAAAATCTCCTTTGCCGTCTCTATTCTTTTATCCGGATCGACCGCATCCATAAGGCTGTTGATGATTTCTTTCATGAATTTCCCCTGGGTTAAAGAGGAAAGCTCAGCCCGGTCGCTTTCGCTCATCTTCCTATCCAACCTGGAAAGTCTTCCGGCCAGGGAAGTCAAGGTATCGGCATCCCGATTCCCAAGGGCAACGGAATCCACAAGTTTTTCAAAAGGAATATTTCGTTTTTTTTCAAGGGGGCGGGAATCCGTTTTGTCGGTCTCGCATACCCCCACGGCATCGACGATCATAAAATGGGTCTTGGCCGAAGTATCCGGGGTAACCGCCTTTAAATCCGTAGGGGAGACGACCCTCGTTCCTCTGCCCTTCATCTGCTCGAAATAGACCCTGGATTTCACATCCCTCATGAAGATCAGGCATTCCAGGGGGCGAATATCCGTTCCCGTGGAAATCATATCCACGGTCACGGCAATCCGGGGGTTGTAAGAGTTCCGGAAACCGGCAATCAAATCCTCCGGCTTGTCTCCCATGGTTTTGTAGGTGATCTTTTTGCAGAATTCATCCCCCTTGCCGAATTCATTCCTTACGATATGGACAATATCCTCAGCGTGGGAGTCGTCCTTGGCGAAGATCAGGGTTTTGGGGACTTCGGTTCTTCCGGGGAAAATGTCCTTGAAAAGTTTTTCCCTGAATGTCCTGATAACCGTCCTGATTTGGTCAGGGGCGACTATATCCCGGTCCAGTTGATTCGGGGTATAGACCAGATCATCATCCAGTTGTTCCCACTTGATCTTCCGGGTTAATTTATCCCGCTTGTCGATAAAAAATCCCGAATCAACCTTGCTTCCCTGCTCGGTGATCTTGGTTTGAATGCGGTAGACGTCATACCCCACGTTGACCCCATCGGCCACGGCCCTCTCATGACTGTATTCCATGACCAGGTTCTGATCGAAGAAACCAAGGGTCTGCTTGGAAGGGGTGGCGGTCAGCCCGATTATGAAGGCGTCGAAATATTCCAGAACCTGCCGCCAGAGATGGTAGATCGACCTGTGGCATTCGTCCGTAACGATGAAATCAAAAGTTTCGATGGGAATCTTCGGGTTGTAAACCACTTCTTTGGGGGCTTCGCCGGAAGGGATTTCAAAGAGGGATTTTTCCTCCAACTCAGGATCAAATTCTTCCTCGCCCTTGAGCATTGAAAAGAGCCTTTGGATGGTGGTAATGCAGACACGGCTTACCGAATCGAGGGTGTTGGAGTTCAGGTGTTGGATATTGTAGAGTTCCGTGAATTTTCGGCGGTCATCGGGGGTTTCGTATTGCTGGAATTCGTTTCGGGTCTGGCGGCCCAGGTTGTTTCGATCGACCAGGAAGAGGACCCTTCGGGCATTGGCAAATTTGATCAGCCGGTAGATAAAACTCACGGCGGTAAAGGTCTTCCCCCCTCCGGAGGCCATCTGGATGAGCGCCCTGGGCTTGGAAGCATGGAGAGACCGTTCAAGGTTTTCAATGGCTTCAATCTGGCAATCCCTGAGACCCTGTTTGATGAGGGGGGGCATCTTTTTGAGCCTTCCCCGCAAAGTATCCCCCTCCGCAAGCCAGGAGCTTAATGTCTGGGGCTGGTGAAAGGCGAAGACTCTCCGACTCCGGGGATCCGGGTCGGCCAGGTCACGAAAATAAGTCTCGACGCCCGTGGACTCATAAGCGAAACGGGGTGGGGAGGGCAAATTGGGAAGGCTTTGGGGGATGCTGGCCAGATATTTTTCGCTCTGCTCGGCTATCCCGCTCAGCGTGGTTCCCTGAGGCTTGGCTTCGAGAACGCCGACAGGCTTTCGATCTTCAAAAAGGAGATAATCGGCATAACCGGATTGGAGGGGGAATTCACGGACGGCGACACCGGGGCGAGCACCCAGATTGAGCTCATTATAATCCTGAACCTCCCAGCCCGCCATTCTTAGCTGTCGGTCAATCTCTTTCCGGGCCTTTTCTTCGGGTTTCATGGAGTCCGCGCCAGTTATACTCTTTTGGAGCTACGCTCGGCACAGCGACGGGGAGGTTTCGTAAAGATCATGCCATTGGCGGCAGGGAAATGCAAGGGGGATGTGCTATTGGGTAATCACGTAGGACATTAAATTGAGAAAACTTTCCTCTTACCCCATTCCCAGGCGGAGAAAATTTTGAATTATTTTGATAAAGGCATCGGCATAGGCATGCATTTTATAGTCCCCTACGCCGTACACGGTGGCGAAAGCCTCGCGGGTGGTGGGCTTGATCCTGGCCATGTCTCTTAAGGACTTGTCGCCGAAGATGATGAAGGCCGGGACCCCCTGGGTCCGGGCAAGTTCCGCCCTTTTGCTCCTGAGGACCTGGAAGAGCTCCTGGTCGATTTCCGCCCATTCTTCTTCCTTTTTCTTCCGGCCCTTCTGGGTGATCTCCTCTTTCTTGGCAGCCACCAGGGGCTTTACCAGGACCGGGGTCTGCTCTCCCTTCAGGACCTTTCGTGCGGAATCAGTCAGGAAGAGGGTGGAAAATTCTCCCTCTCTTCGCAAAAAACCCTGCCCGATCAACTGCTCGATCATATACCGGATAAAGGCCACCGATTCCTCGGCCATCAGGCCGAAGGTCGAAATCCCATGGTGTCCCCACGTCTCCACCTGATCGCTCTGCTTGCCCTTCAGTACATTGGCGATATGACCGGCCCCGAATCCGATCCCGCTCACCTGGTGGACCCGGTAGACGCAGGACAGAATCTTCTGACTCACGATCAGGGGGTCCTCCACCATCTCCAGCTCGTTCAGGCAATAGTCGCAGGCATCGCAGGACGCCTTCCCATATTTCTGGCCGAAATAATTGGCCAGGACCCTGTGCCGGCAATGGGGCTGCGAGCAGAAATGATAGAGGCTTTGGAGTTTTTCAAGCAGGACTTCCTTATGGGGGGAATCTTCCAGCAAAGATTTCCAGGTTAGAAAGTCGCTTCCCCCGTAGAACAGGTAACAGTGCGCGGGAAGGCCGTCCCTCCCGGCCCGGCCGGTTTCCTGGTGGTAGTGCTCGATGCTCTTGGGCATGGCGGTATGGATCACGAAGCGGATGTTGGAACGGTCGATCCCCATGCCGAAGGCAATGGTGGCCACCATGACATCGACCTCTTCCCGGGCGAACCGGTCCTGGTGCAGGCGCCGGGTGTCGTCATCCATGCCCGCATGATAGGGGAGGTTTTCAAAACCGAGCGCATTCAACCTGGCGGAAAGGGTATCCACGTCATCCCGGCGCAGGCAGTAGATGATGCCGGCTTCCCCGGCGTGTTTTTTTAGGAGATCGGTTACCTGGCTGATGATCTGGGAGCGGAGCCAAACCCGGTAGGTGAGGTTCGGGCGGTCCACCGGCCCGATGTGGGTTTGGGGGTTTTCCAGGCGAAGCTCTTTCAGAATATCCTTCTGCACCTCCTCCGTTGCCGTAGCGGTAAAGGCATGAACGGAAATGGGCTTGAACCATTCTTTGATGATCCTGAGATTCCGGTAATCCTCCCGGAAGTCGTGGCCCCAGTGGCTGATGCAGTGGGCCTCATCGATCACAAAAAAAGACAGGGGTACGGATTGGAGCAGTTGCCTGGTTCGATCCTGTTGGAGACGTTCCGGGGAAATGTACAAGAGTTTCATTTTCCCGGTCGAAACCAGGTTGACCACGCGGCCTTGTTCCTCGGGTGCAAGGCTTGAATTTAATACTTCCGCGGCAACTCCCATGTCCTTGAGCGCGTCCACCTGGTCCTTCATGAGAGAAATCAAGGGCGAAATGACCACCGCCATCCCCTCTTTCATCAGGGCGGGAAGCTGGAAGCAGAGGGACTTTCCCCCTCCGGTGGCCAGCATGGTGAGCGTGTCCTTTCCGGCCAGGATCGATGAGATCGTATCTTCCTGCAGGGGGAGGAACGAAGTGTAGCCCCAGTATTTCTTCAAAATTGCGAGTATCTGTTGTCGGCTGTTATTCTGCAAAATTTCACCTTAACGGGCATTTTCTTTTGCCCCTCCTTCACCCGAAGAGGGGCGGGGGAACTTGGCTTTTGGACCCTACCTGAGCAATAAAATTCCGGAAATAAAAAGAACTCCGGCCGCCGTTTTCCTGAATTGCCGCTCGGTAATCCGTAAATGAATCACTTGCCCCAGGATCGTTCCCAGGACCAAAGCCGGGGCGGGACATAGGGCGAAGAAAAGAAGATCGGCGCAAATCAGGCCGGATGAAAACGCCCAGGGCTCTCTTCAGGAACACATCTCCGAGGGTCTTCAGAATGCAGGTCCCCAGCAAAGTTCCGAGGATGGCCCCTCCGACCATGATCTTTTCCTTATCCCTCTTGGCGTTTCCGGACCGATTCCCGATGGCCTTCCAGGTCCTCCATCCGGGCTAGATGCATGGCCGGGGGGGAGAGCTTTTTCAGGCCGGCGGGGGAAAGGCAGATCAGGCTGGACCGTTTGAGGAAATCGTAGACTCCCAGGGGAGAAGAAAATCGGGCCGTGCCCCCTGTGGGCAAGACGTGGTTGGGGCCGGCTACATAGTCGCCGATGGGTTCGGGGGAAATGTGCCCCAGGAAGATGGCCCCGGCATTCTCAATTTTGGGGAGAAGGTCCCAGGGATTCTTTACCGCCAGCTCCAGGTGCTCGGGCGCCAGTTGGTTGGAGATTCGGGCGGCTTCTGCCAAGCTCTTTACTTTGAGAATCGCTCCGAATTTTTCGAGGGAGTCCCCGGCAATGGCTTTTCGGGGTAGGCCGGCCATCTGTTTCCCGACTTCCAGGCGGACCTTTTCGGCGAATTCCCCTGAAGTGCATAAAAGGATGGCCGCTGCTTGCTGGTCATGTTCGGCCTGGGAGATCAGGTCGGCGGCGATGAAAGAGGGGTCTCCACTCCCGTCGGAAATAATTAGAATCTCGCTGGGGCCGGCGATGGAGTCGATGGACACTTCGCCAAAGACCATTCTCTTGGCGGTGGCCACATAAATATTGCCCGGGCCGACGATCTTGTCCACCCTGGGAACGGTCCTGGTACCGTAAGCCATCGCGCCGACTGCCTGGGCCCCCCCCACCTTGAAAATCGCGTTCACCCCCGCAAGGTGAGCAGCGGCAAGGACAACGGGATTCATATAGCCTCTGGGCGCCGGGCAGGTCATGACGATCTCCCGAACCCCAGCCACCCGTGCCGGTATGGCGTTCATCAGAACGCTGGATGGGTAGGCCGCTTTCCCGCCCGGGACATAAATCCCCACCCGCTCCAGAGGCCGTACGATCTGGCCCAGGATGGTTCCATCCTCTTCGGCGAATGACCAGGACTTTTGAGACTGGAGGGCATGGAACCCTTCGATCCGCTCCGCGGCGAACCGGAGCGTCCGCGCATCCTCCCGTGAAATAGCCCTCACCGCCTTGCGAACTTCTTCCGGGGTGACGCGAATCTTTGCGGGCGACGGGTCCCAGCCGTCGTACTGCCGGGTGAACCGAAGCAGGGCCGAATCCCCCTTCTTTTTCACATCTCCTAGAATTATGCGGACCGTTTCCTCCACCTTCTCAGCTTCTGCCCCCCCCCGCCGGGAAAGGCTCTTAAAAAAGTGTGAAAAATCGGTATTCCCGAATGCCAGCATCCTCATGCTTTTATTCCTGGGCCCTTCGGATCTTGGCCCCCAGCTTGGTCAGCTTTTGATCGAGCTTTTCATATCCCCGGTCCAGGTGATAGATGCGGGAGACCTCCGTCGTCCCCTCTGCCGCCAGCCCGGCCAGGACCAGGGATGCGCTGGCCCGCAAGTCGGTCGCCATCACCGGGGCGCCGGTAAGATGGGCAAGGCCCTGCACGATGGCGTTTTTTCCTTCAATGCGGATGTCGGCCCCCATCCGCCGCATTTCGCTCACGTGCATGAAACGGTTTTCGAAGACCGTCTCGGTGATCACCGAAAGTCCGCCCGCCAGGCACATGAGGGCCATGATTTGGGCCTGCATGTCGGTGGGGAAACCGGGATAGGGGAGGGTTTTCACGTCCACGGGTTTGATGTTCACCGGTCCGATGACTTTCACTCCATCGCCCTCGGGGTATATTTCCATCCCCGCCTCTTTCAGCTTGGCGGCCACCGCCTCCATGTGCCCGAGGTTGCAGTTCAGGAGCTTCACATTCCCTTGGGTGATTCCGGCGGCAACCATGAAGGTCCCGGCTTCGATTCGGTCCGGGATGATGGTATGTTCGATGGGGCGCAGGTCCTCCACCCCGTCGATCACCACCACGTCCGTTCCCACTCCTTCAATCTTGGCGCCCATTTTTTTCAAGGCCTGCCCCAGCTCCACGACCTCCGGCTCCCGGGCCGCATTTTTTAATACCGTCCTTCCGTCGGCCAGGGCCGCGGCCATCATCAGGTTTTCGGTCCCGGTTACCGTGGAGATATCGAAATAAATCTCGGCCCCTTTGAGCCGATCGGCGGAGGCCTCTACATACCCGTGTTTCAATTCGACCTTGGCCCCCATGGCTTCAAGGCCTTTGAGGTGAAGGTTGATCGGCCGGGCGCCGATGGCGCAGCCCCCCGGGAGGGAAACCCGGGCCTGCTTCCATTTGGCCACCAGGGGCCCCAGGACGAGGACCGAGGCCCGCATGGTCTTCACCATGCTGTAGGGCGCCTCAAAGGAGTGAAGCCCGGATGCGCTCAGCCGGACCGTTCCGCTCTCTCCTTCGGTTTTGACCCCCATCATGCGCAAAAGGCGGGAGATGGTCCGGATATCGGCCAGAGCCGGTACGTTCCGGAGCGTAATCCAGTCTTCCACCAGAAGACTGGCCGCGAAAAGGGGCAAAGCGGCGTTCTTGGCGCCGCTGAGCGAAACTTCCCCCACCAGCCGGTACCCGCCCTGAATAATCATTTTTTCCATGGAACGGC
The DNA here is from genome assembly GCA_013388675.1 of Syntrophaceae bacterium. Taxonomy (GTDB): domain Bacteria; phylum Desulfobacterota; class SM23-61; order SM23-61; family SM23-61; genus SM23-61. Next base: position 7,607 of record JACAEW010000207.1, read on the forward strand.
TCCGTTAAAATAAATGGGGGTCTTCTCCCAATCGAGTGGGTAAAAAGGGAGAAAACGACTCCCCCTCGCACAGGCCCAGGGGGCATCCCGCCCGGGGCGGGACAGCCTCGGCGGGAAAAATCCGGGGTTCCGGAGCGCTGGCCCGGCTTCCCCAAGGCACTGGTCCCCGAACCCTTCGCCTAAACCTAGATCCCAGCTTAAACAGGGACAACCCCATTCATTTCCAACGCGCCCCGATGGAAGAACCGCTGCCCTAGGATGTCCGGCCCCGGGCGGGATGCCGCCCTGGGCCCGGCCAACTCTCCTCCGGCAGGGGGTAGACCCGGGAAGCTCAAAATCTTCCTCAAGCACCCACTCGATTGGGAGAAGACCCTTTTTTTAAGGCTAAATTGTTACCCAACAAGTTTTTATTTGTTGCACAGGAAACGCATAAAGGATAGCACAAATCAAAAAAAAGATTCAGCCCTGTTTTGGACAGGGATCTTTTCGGGAATGGGTATTTTCCTCCCGGTCCAATCTATCCTTTTTTTCGGGCTTTGAAGACCCGGTTGGTGCCGCTTAGGTCCTTGGCAAAACCGAAGGAGTCGAGGCCCGGGTTTTTTGCGGCCATCTCCAAAACCTGCCGAACCTGCCCGGCGCCCATTTCGGCCAGAAGCCAGCCCCCGGAGTGCAGGTATTCGGCTACCGCGGGCAGGGCCCGCCGGAAGAAATCCAGTCCATCTTTTCCCCCGTCGAGGGCCATTCTGGGCTCGTAATCCCGGATTTCGGGCATGAGGGACGAGAGCTGTTCCCGGGGGATATAAGGAGGGTTACTTACCACCAGGTCGAAAGTCTCACCTTTGGGCACCGGTTGAAATAGGTCTCCCTGCAAAAACCGAATTTGGCCTCGAACCCCGTTTTGAGCAGCGTTTTCCTCGGCCACGGAAAGGGCCTTCGGGGAAAGATCGGTGGCCGTGATCCTGGCTGAAGGAAGTTCCTTCGCCAAGGCGATGCCGATGGCTCCGCTGCCGGTTCCGATTTCCAGAATCACGGGTTCTTTGGGATTCTCGGGGGCCAGGACGTTTAAGGCTTCGGCCACCAGGGTTTCCGTTTCCGGGCGGGGAATTAAAACGTCCGGTGTAACCCGCAGGGGGAGGGACCAAAACTCGCGCTTGCCGAGAATATAAGCCACCGGCTCCCGGCGGAGACGGCGGAGGACCGCCTGTTTGAACCGGGCCAGTTCATCGCCCTGCAGGGGCTGGTCATAGTGAGTGTAAAGGCCGACCCGGTCCATTCCCAGGGTCTGGGCGAGAAGGACTTCGGCATCGAGGCGGGGGGTGGCCATCCCTTCTTTCTTGAAGCGCTCATCGGCCCAGCGGATGAGAGCCAGGATGGTCCAAAGGGTCTGCGCCAATGAACCTCCCTCACTGCCCGGCCTTAAGCGCCTCGGCCCGGTAATGGGCGGTCAGGGCATTGGTCATTTCGTCCAGGTCGCCTTCCATAAAACTGTCCAGGCGGTACAGGGTAAGATTGATGCGGTGATCGGTGACCCGGTTCTGGGGGAAGTTGTAGGTTCGCACCCTCTCGCTCCGGTCCCCGGACCCCACTTGGCTTTTCCGCTGCTCCGAAATTTCAGCCCGCTGTTCTTCCTCCAGCTTATCGAGCAGCCTGGCCCTGAGAACCTTCAAGGCCTTGGCTTTGTTTTTATGCTGGGATTTTTCATCCTGGCAGGTCACCACCATTCCGGTGGGGATATGAGTCACGCGAACCGCAGAATCCGTGGTGTTTACGCTTTGCCCCCCGGGACCCGAAGACCGGTAGACGTCGATGCGCAGGTCGTTGGGGTTGATCTCCACCTCCACTTCATCCGCCTCCGGGAGCACGGCCACGGTCACGGCGGAGGTGTGGATCCGCCCGGAGGCTTCGGTCACGGGCACCCTCTGCACCCGGTGAACCCCGCTTTCGTGCTTCAGGACGCTGTAAACGCTCTTGCCTTCCACCAGGCCGATGATTTCTTTGAACCCTCCGAGGCCCGTCGGGTTTTCGCTTATCACTTCCACCCGCCACCGCTTCTTTTCCGCGTACTTCGAATACATACGGAAGAGGGCCGCGGCGAAAAGGGCCGCTTCTTCTCCTCCGGTTCCGGCGCGGATCTCCAGAAAGATGTTCTTCTCGTCCCTCGGGTCCTTGGGCAGGAGCAGCATTTTCAGCTCTTCTTACAATCCGGCCAGTCGCTCCCTCAGAGTCTGAAGCTCGGCTTTGGCCAGGTCCCGCATCTCCTCGTCCGACTCCAGGAGCAGGGCCTGGCTTTCCTGAATCTCCCCCTGCACCTTCTTGTAAGCCTGGTAAGTCTCCACCAGCTTGGAGATTTCCGCCCTCTCCCGGGCGAGCTTCTGCATCTCCTTGGGGTTGGCCAGGGTCTTGGGGTCCGCCAGGAGACGTTCGATCTCCCGGAATCGTTCTTCAACCTGATCTAATTTCTGGAACATAATGATCTATCGGGGCGCAGATTCACGCGGACGATTATTCGTGAACGATTTCATAAGTCATTCTTGTCCTGAAAATCTGCGCCCATCTGGGTCCGTTTCGATTTTATTAGAGAACCGTCTTCTGGCCGGTTTCGATCCTGAGGGCTCCCTGAAGGGACCGCAGGGCGATTTCGATCTGGTCATCGGTTGGCTGGCGGGTCGTGAGGCGCTGAAGCCACAGGCCGGGGGCAATGACCCATTTCAAGAGGGGGTGATCCGCCTTCTTCCCGCTCAGCTTGATCACTTCGTAGGCCAGCCCGGCGATGGGAAAGAGGAGGGGCAGCTTGATCCCTACGTAAATCAGGTTGGTAAGCCCTTTTCCCAAGGATGGGAACTTGGGAAGAAAGGGAAAGATCGCGGAAAAAAGAAGGATGCTGACGATAACCACGATCAGCAAAAAGGCCGTCCCGCAGCGGGGATGGAGGGTGGAGTGCTTGCGGGCATTGCTTACGTTCAGCTCCTCCCCCGCTTCATAGGCATAGATGCACTTATGCTCGGCGCCGTGGTACTGGAAGATCCGCTGAATGTCCTTCATGCGGGAGATCAAGTAAATATAGGCAACCAAGAAGAGGATTTTGATCAGGCCGTCGACCAAATGGAAGAGGACTCCATCCACAGGGAGTTCCCGCCCGAAGAAATCGCCCAGGAACCCGGTTAAGTAATGGGGAAGGACGACGAAGAAAAGAATCCCAATTCCAAAGGCCAGGGCCATGACCGTTCCGATGGCCCAGGAGCTGAGTTTATCGTCCTTTTTCCCCTCCTCCAGCGCCTCGTTCGCGGAGAAGGACAACGCCTGGAGGCCGTTAATCAGCGTTTCGAGCAGAACGATGGAACCCCGGATCAGCGGCCATTTCAGGAATTTATACCGGTTGGACAGGGAGCGCCATACGTCCTCTTTCACCACCACTTGGCCATTGGATTTCCGCACCGCAATGGCCAGGGCGTTGGGGGCGCGCATCATGACGCCCTCGATGACCGCCTGTCCTCCGACCACAATCTTAGCCATGCCTTCAGGTCCGATGGGAAAAAATCATATTCCCCCTTTCGGGGGGAAGCTGTGAAAAAATCCCACTTCCACCCCCACCCTGGACCTCCCCCATCGAGGGAGAGGGAAATTCTTTATGTATTTCAATATGTTTCCCCTCTTCCCCGAAGGGAGAGGGAAGGGTGAGGGGGAATATTTCAATTTTTTCACACCTTCGGGGATTGGGAAGCTTCAAAAAGGGAGCGGAAAAACTGCTCCCTTCCCCATTAAGCGGACTTCACGCTCTTCAGTCCGTATTTCTTCTGGAACCGCTCGACCCGTCCGGCCGAGTCGATCAGCTTCTGCTTGCCGGTGAAGAAGGGATGGCAACGGGAACAGATTTCCACCGAAATCTCCTTCTTGACGGACTTCGTGCGGATTTCATTGCCGCAGGCGCATTTAATGACCGAATCGACGAACTTGGGATGGATCTCCTTTTTCATGCCTTCCTCCAAAAAAAAAGCGGTCAGCGATCCGCTTTCAGCGATAAGCAAAAACAATTTTTATTATACCATAAGTCTTAGCTGACCGCTGAAAGCTGACGGCTGACCGCTTTCTTTCTACTTGCTCATGGAATCCAGGAATTCCTTATTGTCCTTCGTTCCTTTCATTTTATCCAGCAAAAACTCCATGGCATCGATGGAATTCAAGGGCTGCAGGAGCTTTCGCAAGATCCACACCCGGTTGAGTTCCAATGAGCTCAGGAGAAGCTCTTCTTTCCGCGTCCCGGATTTGTTGATATCGATCGCCGGGAAGATTCTCCGGTCGGCCAGCTTGCGGTCCAGGACGATTTCCATGTTGCCCGTGCCCTTGAACTCTTCGAAGATCACTTCGTCCATCCGGCTGCCGGTGTCGATCAGGGCCGTGGCGATGATGGTCAAGCTTCCCCCCTCTTCCACGTTCCGGGCTGCCCCGAAGAACCGTTTGGGCTTGTGCAGGGCGTTGGAATCGACCCCGCCCGAAAGGATCTTGCCGCTGGGGGGGATCACGGTATTGTAAGCCCGGGCCAGCCGGGTGATGCTGTCGAGGAGAATGATCACGTCTTTCTGATGTTCCACCAGCCGTTTGGCTTTTTCCAGGACCATCTCCGCCACCTGGACATGGCGTTGGGCCGGCTCGTCGAAGGTGGAGCTGATCACCTCTCCGTGAACGGAACGCTGCATGTCCGTGACCTCTTCCGGCCTTTCATCGATCAGGAGAACGATCAGGACAATGTCCTTGTGGTTTTGGGCGGCGCTGTTGGCGATTGACTGCAGGATCATGGTTTTGCCCGCTCGCGGGGGGCTGACGATCAGCCCGCGCTGGCCCTTCCCGATGGGAGTTAAAAGGTCCATGACCCGCATGGATTTGTTGTCCTCCCCCGGGACTTCCAGGCTCAGGCGGGAATTGGGATAGAGGGGAGTCAGGTTATCAAAGAGGATCTTCTCTCGGGCTAGGTCGGGTTCCTCATAGTTAACGGCCTCGACTTTCAGCAGGGCAAAGTAACGCTCCCCTTCTTTGGGGGGGCGGATCTGGCCCGCTATGGTATCCCCGGTGCGCAGGTTGAAGCGGCGAATTTGCGAGGGGGACACGTAGATGTCGTCTGGGCCGGGAAGATAGTTGAAGTCGGGAGAACGGAGGAAGCCGAAACCATCGGGGAGGGTCTCCAATACCCCTTCGCCGTAGATCAGGCCGTTCTTCTCGGTCTGCGCCTGCAGGATGGCGAAGATCAGGTCCTGCTTGCGCATCCCGCTGGCCCCCTCGACGTTGAGCTGCCTGGCCAATTTATTCAGCTCATTGATCTTTTTTTCCTTCAGCTCAACAATATTCATCTTCACTCCTTATAAAACCTATGAAATTCGAAGCCCTGCCGATGGGTTCTCCGGCCGGGCAACAGGAAAGACTCTGCCGTTTCGATCCGTGTATGGATGTATTATTGGGTCCTTTGATGCGGGGGGGTAAAGTCTACGGTCTCCAAGGCCTGATCGTTCTTCGTACCGCCGCTTAAGAATAAAGTTTACTGAATCCTATGTCGAGCATGAATACCTTGTTCGGGTCTCGAGAAAGGATTTCGTGGATCAGATTTCTAGGAAGATTTTTTGGCCAATCCCTAAGGAAGGATTATACTCCCTCATTTTAGGGACAGGCCAAATCTTTGTCAAGCGGAATTTTTTGGGCTTGGAAACAAAAGCCGCGTCCCCTCCCCGGGGCCCTAGCCTGGCGGAACCTCCGAATCCTTCCTCAGGGCTATGAAGTTTAATTGCCTCCCCCCGATCTTATCGGCATTTCGGTAAGAATAAAAAGCGTCTGCCCGGCAGGATGTGCAGATTTTCAGGGCCTGGATTTTTTCCTTTAATATTCCCGCACCTTCCAGAAGGAAGCGGTTGGCTTCGTATAGGTCGAGCATCCATTTTCCCTCACCCCGGGGCCGGGAAATCAGGTCCCAGGGGATATTTTCCGAAGAAAAGGCCCTTCTTACCGGTTCGTCCACCTCGTAGCAGCAAGGACCGATGCAGGGGCCCAAAGCGGCCCATAGGTCCGAACTTCGGGTCTGGAAAAGCTCCTTCATTTTCTCCACGGCCTTCCGGGAAATCCCCCGGGCCGACCCCCGCCACCCGGCGTGGACGATGCCCGCGGCCTTGCCGATTGGATCGTAGAGCAATATGGGCAAACAATCGGCGGTAAAGACCCCCAGGGCAATACCCGGGGTGCGAGTGATAAGGGCATCTCCTTCCATCTGCCAGAAATCTTCGGCCTTCTGGAGGTTTCCATCGGCATAAACGACTCGGTCCCCATGGACCTGGCGGAGAGACAGGAGGGGAAAAATCTCCCCTCCTGCGCTGACCGTCTTTCCTTTCCAGTCCATCCGGGATGGTTTTTTATCACCTGGCTGCCTCGTTCCAAAGCCATGGGCAATACGACATTCCCCTTTCCAGAACTCTACCTGCAAAAACCTCGGCTCGCTCATCTATACTTTATCCTCATCCTGTGTTTGCACTGATGGGGCGGGGTTGCGGCAATTCTCCAGACCAATTTTCTTCCTGGGGCGTGCCGGGTTTTCCGAATTCCCCACTCCACGTTCCGAATTTCCCGTTTTTTCCTCTTTGTCCATTCTCCGGAGAAGTTCGACGGCCTCGCGAATATCCGCTGGCAGGGGAGAATCGAACTTCAGGGCCTCTCCGCTCGCCGGGTGGACAAAACCGAGAGAGGCTGCATGAAGGGCCTGGCGTTTGAGCCTCTGGAGCCCTTGCCGGAGGGATAAGGGCTCGATCGAGGCCAGCCGCTTCCTTCCCCCATACAGCGGGTCCCCCAGAATGGGGTGCCCGATAGAAGAAAGGTGGACACGGATTTGATGGGTCCGCCCCGTCTCCAGCCGAAACTCCGCCAGGTTGAAGGAGCGGAAGCGTTCCAGGACTCGCCAGTGGGTTCTGGCTTCCCGTCCCTTCCGGGGACGGGCGGACATTTTTTTGCGTTGCGTCGGGTGCCTCCCCACGGGAGCATCCACTTGGCCTTGGTCGGAGAGCTGGCCGAAGACGATTCCCAGGTACTTTCTCCGCACGGTATGCTTCCGGAATTGATCGGACAGGGACCGATGGGCCGGGTCGTCCTTGGCCACCACGAGAACTCCGGACGTGTCTTTATCCAGCCGATGGACGATCCCCGGCCGGAGAACCCCTCCGATTCCGGCCAGGTCCGGGCAGCGATGGAGAAGGGCATTCACCAGGGTGCCCGAGCGGTTGCCCGCCCCCGGATGAACCACTAGCCCCGCGGGCTTTTCCACCACGATCAGATGCCGGTCTTCATGCAGGACCTTAAGCGGAATGGCCTCCGCTTCCACCCCCAAATTTTGCGGCTCGGGACGGGTGAGAGTCACCACCTCGCTTTCTCGGAGCTTCAGCCCGGCCTTGGCCTTCCGCCCCTCGACTTGGACCTTTCCTGCTTCGATGAGCCTCTTGATCTGCGACCGGGAGAGGCCCGGGTCTTTCTGGGAGAGAAAGACATCCAGCCGCTTGGCGGAATCTTGGGAATGCACCCGGAAAGAAACGGTGGAATTCATCCTCGCAGGGTCAGGAAGAAGGAAAGCAGCTCCTGAAGGATAGGGCCTTTTTCATTTTTTTTCTCCGGATGAGACTCCGGATTTCCTCCGTTTGGGCTTGCGCAGCGTCCTCCCCGGCTTTCAGGCAATCCTCGAAGCGGTGGAAATCCGACCACCGAATCCCCGTCAAGTCCGGGCGGATGACGATATCCGCCTCCTTAAGCTGCAACTGACTCAAACTGTGCTGGGTAATATCGTTGGTCCGAAGGACGATGTCCAGCCCGGTTTCAAAATCCAGGGATTCGTTGACCCCTTCGGCCACATCCACGGCGATGGCAAAGTCCGCCCCCATCTTTCGCAGCGGGCCGACCGGAACTCGGTTGATCCAGCCGCCGTCCACCAGAACCCGGTCTCCCAGGATCACAGGGGGAAGGATGCCGGGAATAGCGCAACTGGCGCTCACCGTTTTTTGAAGGGGTCCTTCCTTGAGGACCACCTCTTCGCCCGATTTCAGGTCCAAGGCCACCACTGCCAGGGGAATTTGGGTTTTTCCCATGTCCACCGGATCCAGCAAAAAGCTGATGTTCTGAACGAACTCTTCTTCGGAGATGGGGGCTTTGCGCGTCAGGGATTGGCTGTAGAAAACCCCTTTCTTGATGAAGGCGGAGAAGCGGTGGAAAATCCCCTTTAGGGTCTGCTTGGTTTCTTGCTCGGGTTCGCGGAGAAAATCCGGGTTGGTTTTCTGGAACTCCTTGCTCTCCAGGTAGCGGCGAAACCGTTCGACCAGGAAATCGCAGCGGGGATTGAGGGCAAACACCCCGCCGACCAGGGCCCCCATGGAAGTGCCCGTCAAGATGTCGATGGGAATCTTCCCCCGTTCCAGGGCGCAGAGAACCCCCAGGTGCGCCAGCCCCCTGGCTCCGCCCCCTCCCAGAGCTAATCCGATTTTGAACCATTTTCCCATACCGGGCAGAAGGCTGAACGGGTTGAAACCGAAATCTTAAATCGAGCGGAAGCCCGGGCGAAATCTTTCCTGGACAGTCTTGGGAGGAAAGCTATTCCCTGGGAGCCTTCTCGGCCACCCGCAGTCTCACCCTGGCCCTCTCCAGAGCCTCCATTTGCTGGGGGTATTCCATGTCCCTGGAAGTGAGGTTTTTCAGCTTTTCCTCGGCCCGGGCCTTGGCCGCCCGGGCGCGGTCGGCATCGATATCCACCGCGGGTTCGGCGGTATCCACCAACACGGTGGCCCGGGAAGGAGTGATCTCCGCAAACCCGCGGTTGACGGCCAGGTAGTAGACCTGTTTATCCCGCTTATAATGGAGCTCCCCGATTTTCAGAGAGGTGATGAGGGGAGCATGTCCCGGCAGGATGTCCATATCACCCTGGCTTCCAGGGAGGTAGACTTCCTCCACTTTGGAGCTGACGATTAATCCGTCAGGGGTGACGATTTCAAGCAGGAGAGTCTTATCCACGGCCGTTTCCTCAGACCATCGCCCCCAGGCGCTTGGCCTTGGCGACGGCATCCTCGATGGGCCCCACCATGTAAAACGCCTGCTCGGGGAGGTGGTCCCATTTTCCATCCACCAGCTCCTTAAACCCGCGCACCGTGTCCTTAATCTTCACGTAAACCCCAGGGGTCCCGGTAAACTCCTGGGCCACGAAGAAGGGCTGGGACAGGAAGCGCTGGATCTTCCGGGCCCGGGAAACGATGATCTTGTCTTCTTCAGAGAGCTCATCCATCCCCAGGATGGCAATGATATCCTGAAGGTCCTTGTACTTCTGGAGAATAAACTGGACCCGGCGGGCCACCCCGTAATGCTCCTCTCCGATCACCAACGGGTCCAGGATCCGGGAGGTCGAATCCAGGGGGTCCACCGCCGGATAGATACCCAGTTCGACGAGGGCCCGCGAAAGGACTGTGGTGGCATCCAGGTGAGCAAAGGTAGTTGCGGGGGCCGGGTCGGTCAGGTCGTCAGCGGGCACGTAGATGGCCTGCACCGAAGTGATGGACCCCCGTTTGGTGGAGGTGATCCTCTCCTGGAGTTCGCCCATCTCCGTGGCCAGCGTGGGCTGGTATCCGACCGCCGAGGGCATGCGGCCCAGGAGGGCGGAAACTTCCGAACCCGCTTGGGTGAAGCGGAAGATGTTATCGATGAAGAGAAGAACGTCCTGCCCCTCCTCATCGCGGAAATACTCGGCCGCCGTAAGCGCCGACAGGCCCACCCGAGCTCGGGCCCCGGGCGGCTCGGTCATCTGGCCGTAGATCAGCGCGGCCTTCTCCAGGACCTTGGACTGCTTCATCTCCAGCCAAAGGTCGTTTCCCTCGCGGGTGCGTTCCCCCACCCCGGCGAATACGGAAAAGCCGCCGTGCTCCATGGCCACATTATGAATCAGCTCCATGATGACCACCGTCTTTCCCACCCCGGCTCCGCCGAAGAGGCCGATCTTTCCTCCTTTCAGGTAGGGCGCCAGGAGGTCCACGACCTTGATGCCGGTCTCAAAAGGCTCCATTTGGGTGGACTGTTCGGCGAACTCGGGGGCCGGGCGGTGAATCGGGTAGCGCAGCTTGGTGGTCACCGGCCCCATCTCATCCACCGGTTCGCCCACCACGTTTAGGATTCGGCCCAGGGTTTCCCGGCCCACGGGCAGGGTGATCTGCTCCCCGTAGTACGTGGCCTTCATCCCCCGGACCAGCCCGTCGGTGGTATCCATGGCCACGCAGCGGACGACTTCGTCCCCCAGGTGCTGGGCCACTTCGACAATCAGGTTTTCCTCCCGGCGATCGATTCGGGGATTGGTAAACTTGACCGCCCCGAAGATGGGAGGAAGGTCCCCCGCCCCGAATTCCACATCCACCACCGGTCCGATGACCTGGACTATCTTTCCGACCTGATTCACAATCATCCTCCTATTTATGCTTTCCGCTTCCAGCGATCGGCAAAAATCGACTCCTCTTTCCTTGCAGAAGCCTCTTTGGGGATCGCTTTTTTCATTTCAACGCCTCGGCCCCGCCCACGATCTCGATCAGCTCTTTGGTGATCGCTGCCTGGCGGGCTTTGTTGTAAACCAGGGTGAGCTTGTCGATCATCTCCCCCGCGTTCTTGGTGGCATTTTCCATGGCCGTCATCCGCGCGCCCGACTCGGAGGCCGCCGATTCCAACAAAGCCCGGTAAACCTGCACTTCCACGTACATGGGCAGTATCTTCCCCAGGATCTCCGCCGCCGAAGGTTCGTAGATGTAATCCACAACAGCCGCGCCGGGTGATTCTTTCTCCTTTTCCCCCTCTTTCAGGAAATCGGAGTCCAACGGCAACACTTTCTCCAGGACCACCCGCTGCTGGATGGCCGACTTGAATTCGCTGTAGAGGAGATAGACGGCATCCACCCGCTCCTCCACGTAGGACTGTACCAGTTCCTGTCCGATGCGGGCGGCCAGGGGATAATCCACCTTGCCGAAAAGATTGATATATTCCCGGCGGATGGGGACCTTTTTCCTCCGGAAATAATCCCGGCCTTTCCGGCCGATGAAACTAAGGGCCAGGCTTTGGATGCGCGCTCCCTCTTCTTCCACAAAGCGCTCGGCCCTCTGGATGAGGGTCATGTTGAAGGCGCCGCAAAGACCCCGGTCCGAGGTCAGGACCACCAGTTCGATCCGCTGGGGTTCCCGGCGCTTTAAGAGAGGGTGGGCGTCCGGCGAAGTCCGGGCCGCCAGGCTGCGCAGGACTTCGAGCATTTTGGCCGCATAAGGACGGTGGGCCAAAATGTTCTCCTGGGCCCGCCGCAACTTGGCCGCTGCGACCATCTTCATGGCTTTGGTAATCTGGCGGGTCGATCGAACGCTGGAAATGCGCTTACGAATGTCGCGAAGGCTGGCTTTGGGCATGGTTGGATCACTCCGCCTTGAACTTTCCTTTGAACTCCTCCAGGAGGTCTTTTACCTTTTTTTCCAGATCGGCGTCGATCGCGCGTTTCTGACGAATATCCGCGAGAATGGCCGGGTGCTGCTGATCGGCGAACTCGAACAGTTCCTTTTCGTAGCGGATCAGGGCGTTTTCCGGGTATATATCCAGGAACCCGTTCGTCCCGGCGAAAATGATAAGGATCTGCTTTTCCACGGGAAGGGGCCGGTATTGGGGCTGTTTCAGAATTTCCACCAGCCGGGACCCTCGCGCCAGTTGGGCCTGGGTGGCTTTGTCCAGGTCGCTTCCGAATTGGGCGAAAGCGGCCATCTCCCGGTACTGGGCCAGGTCCAGCCGGAGGCTTCCGGCCACCTGCTTCATCGCCTTGATCTGGGCGTTCCCCCCCACGCGGGAGACCGAGAGTCCCACATTGATGGCCGGCCGGACCCCGGAGTAAAAGAGTTCCGATTCCAGGTATATTTGCCCGTCGGTGATGGAGATGACGTTGGTCGGAATGTAGGCCGAAACGTCGCCTGCCTGGGTTTCGATGATGGGCAGAGCGGTCAGGGACCCGCCCCCCAGGTCATCCCGCATCTTCGCCGCTCTTTCCAGAAGGCGGGAATGGAGATAGAAGATATCCCCCGGATAGGCTTCCCGGCCCGGCGGACGGCGCAGAAGAAGGGAGATTTGCCGATAGGCCTGGGCATGTTTGGATAAGTCGTCATAAATGCAGAGGGCGTGCCTTCCCGAGTCCCGGAAGTATTCCCCCATGGCGCAGCCGGCATAAGGGGCGATATACTGCATGGGCGCCGGGTCGGAAGCGGTCGCCGCCACGACCGTCGTGTACTCCATGGCCCCATACTTTCTAAGGACGTCAACCACCCGGGCTACGGTGGACCTTTTCTGTCCGATGGCCACGTAGAAGCAGTACACTCCGGAGCCTTTCTGGTTGATGATCGCGTCCACGGCCAATGCCGTTTTCCCGGTGCCCCGGTCGCCGATAATCAATTCCCTCTGGCCTCGCCCGATGGGGATCATGGAATCGACGGCTTTTAGCCCGGTTTGGAGCGGCTCTTTCACCGGCTGGCGCACCACGATTCCCGGAGCCTTTTGCTCGATGTTCATGAAATGCTTCGCCTCGATCGGCGGGCCTTCGTCGATGGGCTGGCCCAGGGAGTTCACCACCCGTCCGATGAGCTCCTCTCCCACGGGGACCTGAGAGATGCGGTTGGTTCTCCTGACCAGGTCCCCTTCTTTGATGAGCTTGTCCTCTCCGAAAAGCACGGCTCCCACGTTGTCCTGTTCCAGGTTCAGGGCCATGCCAAAAACCCCCTGGGGAAATTCCAGCAGTTCCCCGGCCATGACCCCCTCAAGGCCGTAAATCCGGGCGATCCCGTCCCCCACGGACAGAATGATTCCGGTCTCGGCCACATCCAGTTTCCGATCAAATCCCTCAATTTGACTGCGGATGATCTCGGTGATTTCGTCGGCTTTAATCTGCACGGCCATCTTGGCTTACTCCTTGTAGAGATTCTCTTTGGCCCTCACCAGTTGGGTTTTTAGGCTCCCGTCATAGATGATATTTCCGATTTTGGTGACCACGCCCCCGATGAGGGAAGGGTCTTCCAGGGCGGAAAGGATCACTTCCTTGCCGGTGGTGGATTCCAGTTGAGTCTTGATCTGTCCCAGGAGCTGCAGCGGAAGCCTCTGCGCCGAAGCCACGGTCGCCCGGAGGCGGTTCGAAACCCGATCGCTCAGCTCCTGGTAGGATTTGACGATGGCGGAAAAATGGTCCATCCGGTTCCGTTCGATGAGCAGGTCCAGAAAGTCGAGGGTCGATGGGGACAAGGCCAGCGACTGGCCCACGCTCCGGGCGATTGCCTTCCTCCGGAGGGCCGGATAAAAATGGCTGCAGAGAACCGCCTTCAACTCTTTATTCGCCCGAAGAAGACCCTCCAGGCTTTCCAGCTCTTTTCCGAGGATTTCGTGATTCTTTTCTCTCCGCCCGATTTCCAGAAGGGCCCGGGCGTATTTTCGCGCGATGGTTAGGCTGATCACCGAATCTCCCTCATCTTGCCGATGTATTCCCGCACCAGCCTTTCCTGGTCCTGGGGTTGAATCTTTTCCTTCAAAAGCTTTTCCGCCAGTTCCAGGGAAAGGTCCACCATTTCTTTCTTCAGCGCCATCCGGGCCTTTTTCAACTCATGCTCGGCTATAATTTGAGCCTGTTTGCGGACCCTCTCTCCTTCCTCCTGCGCCCGCTCGACGATCCTCTGCCGTTCTTCTTCCCCTTCTTTGCGGATGGTCTCATGGAGGGCCCGGACCTCTTGGCTTAGGGCTTCGAGCTTTTTTTCCCACTCGCCGAAAACCCTCCGGGCTTCGTTCTCCTTCTTGGAGGCCTGATCCAGGGAGTTGCGGATCTCTTCCTTCCGTTTCACCAGGAAGGCCTTGAGGGGTTTCTTCATCATCTTGGCCAGGAAGAATAACAGAAGGGCAAAAGCGGCGATCTGCCAAATCACCTCCCCGGAAAAGCCCCCCTCGCCCCCGGCGGCCCAGAGGTTTCCCGCCCCCCAAAACTGGACCCCCAGGCTCAACCCCAGCCAGCGGTTGAATGGACTCACTGAATACTCCTTCCCAGCATTTTTTCGGCCACTTCGCGGGATAGGGTTTGGGCCTGAAGCCTCAAAGCGGCCCGGACGTTCCGGGTCTCTTCCTGGAGTTGGCCCCTCATCTCCTCCAAGAACCGATTGGCTTCCTCCATGGCTTTCTGGAGGACCTCCGCCTCCTTGGAAAGCCCTTCCCGGCGAATCTCCTCCCGGATCGAAGCCCCCTGGGCCTGGGCCGCGCTCATGGAGTCCCGGTAGCGCTCCATCAATTCTTCGCTGCGCTGCTGGAGCTCGCGGGCCTTTTTCTCGGCCCCCTCGACCCAATCCTTTCTTTCCTGTAGGACGCGCAAAAACGGTTTGAACACCACACTGCTCAGGAGGACCATGAGAAATAGGACAATGGCTAGCTGAAAGATTAGCGTTATATCCGGAAGGTTCATCGAATGTCTCCGTGGGTTTCCCAAGTTGGAGGCGGGCAACCCATTTAAAAGGCCCTGTCCCTCAAGGTGCCGATTTAATGGCTGCTCGGAAGGAGTCTCTTTTTCTTTCAGGCTTTCTTTTTTGTTGGTCTCAAACCAGGATTTTGGGGGTTATCTCCCTCTTTGGTTTCTCCGGCCATGTGCGAGGCTCCTTCAAAAAGGACCCCTTCTCCGAATACCAGAACCGGGGAATGGAGGTCGGCGTGAATTTTCGCCGGGGTATAGGCCTCGATGCGCTTCCTGGCCCGCAGGGTCCCCTGGGCTTCTCCTCTCACCATGACCACCCCGGCATCGATTTCTCCACGGAAATGTCCCTTTTCCCCGATGATGATCATCCCTTCGCCGCGGATTTCGCCGGTAAATTTCCCGTCGATGCGGACCGCCCCTTCAAAGGACAATTTGCCTTCGAATTCCGTCCCCCCGCCGAGCAGAGCGTTTATTTCTTCCCCGGCATTCTCCTTTTTCCTTTTCAAGGTTTCCTCCCGGCAAATCCTTCTACCGTCGTAAAATATCCAGGATTCGATCCAGTTCCTCGGGAGAATAAAACTCGATCTCCACCCTTCCCCGTTTCCGCTTCCCCACGATGCGGACTTTGGTCCCCAAAATCCGCTGGAGTTCCTCCGCCAGGCCGCTCCATTCCGGATTCGCCTTTCGGGAAACGGGGAAAGGTCGGGTTCGAAACCTTTTAACCAGGCTTTCGGTCTGGCGGACGGACAGCCCCCCGGCAAGCAATCTTTTCAGCAGCAACCTCTGCTTGTCGATCCCCTCAAGGCTAAGGAAGGCCCTTGCATGACCCATACTGATTTTGCCGTCGGCCAGGCTTTGCTTGATTTCCGGGGGGAGTTTGAGCAGCCGAACCGTGTTGGTAATGGTCGTCCGGTCCTTCCCCACTTTTTTGGAAATTTCTTCCTGGGTAAGGTTGAATTGTTCCATCAATCTTTTATAGGCTTCGGCCTCCTCGATGGGGTTCAGGTCCTCCCGCTGGATATTCTCAATCAGGGAGATTTCCAGCATCTCGGAATCCGTTACATCTTTAATAAGGATGGGAACTTCTTTCATGCCCGCCTTCTGGGCCGCCCTCCATCTTCTTTCCCCGGCGATGAGTTCGAAACCCTTCTCCCGGCGGCGGACGATCAGGGGCTGGAGGATTCCTTTTTCCCGGATGGAATCGATCAGCTCTTGGAGTTGTTCCTCGGAGAAAATTTTCCTGGGCTGGAAAGGATTGGGTTGGACTTCATCGATGCCGCAAGTCTGGGGGGGTCTTCTTGCTTCCCCCTCGGGGGCTCCCCTTTCCGGGATTAAAGCCCCGAGTCCTTTTCCCAATGCTTGTCTCGCGGTCAAGTTGACAGGTCCTTGATACGGCCAGAGGTTAAAAATTTAAGAAATGAATGACCATTCACTTTAGACTGAAAAAATTAAAAATGTCAAAAGAAAAATTCATTTTCCGCTTTCCCGCTGATTGCGGGCGATGATTTCCCTGGCCAGTTCCAGATAACTCTCCGCTCCCCGGGAGCTTGCGTCGTATAAAATGATTGGTTTTCCAAAGCTTGGACATTCGCTCAGGCGCACATTCCGGGGAATTACGGCGTTGAAAACCAGGTCGGGGAAATGCTTTCGCACCTCCTCTGAAACTTGGTGCGAGAGGTTATTCCTTTTATCCACCATGGTTAACAAAATCCCCTCAATGGCCAACCCCGTATTGAGATTTTCTTTAATTAACTTAATAGTTTTCAATAGATGGGAAAGACCCTCCATGGGGTAATACTCGCATTGAAGGGGAATGAGAACCGAGTCCGAGGCGGTTAAGGAATTCACCGTGATTAGGCCCAGGGAAGGGGGACAGTCTATGATGAGGTAATCGAAGCTCTCCCTCACTAAATTCAAAGCTCTTTTCAGCCGAATCTCCCTGTCCGGGAAAGAAACGAGCTCGATCTCCGCCCCGATGAGATCGATGTTGGAGGGGATAATCTTTAAATATTGAAGCTCCGTATCCAGGATCAAATCCTTTACATTCGCTTCTTCGATTAGCGCCTGATAGATGTTCTTCCCCGTTATTTTTTCTTTTCCGATTCCCAATCCGCTCGTTGCGTTCCCCTGAGGATCGATGTCGATCAGCAGGGTCTTCTTCTCTGCCACGGCCAGCGACGCGGATAGATTGACCGAGGTCGTCGTCTTCCCGACTCCCCCCTTTTGGTTGGCGACGCTGATGACTCTTCCCATGGATTCCATTCTCCAGTCCCTACACCTATTCCTTATCCCAAAGGGGGAAAAAATTTCAACAAAAAAAGAAAGCCTTTCCTTCCAAGGGGAACCTCAGTTTTTGATGAGCCCGATGAGGGTTCTTTCATGGTGCCAAAAGGGGAGGCGAAGGGATTCCAGAAACTTCAACTGCAGCTTCATTTTCCCCAGAGAAGAAAGACACTCGTCCAGCTCCTCCCTTCCTTTCTTTCCTTTCATCGCCACAAGCAATCCGCCCTGGCGGAGGAAGTCGCTACCCTCGCGGGCAAACTCCAGAATAGGCCCGAAGGCCCGGGAAACAACAAAATCAAACCGGGAGAATAGGTCTGTTACCCCTGCTTTCTCCCCGGTCCAGCGGATTTCGGCCCCCTTCACGCGCAAAAGACGTTGGACTTCCCTCAAAAAAAAGACTTTTTTTCGAGTCGCTTCGAGGAAAAAAACTTCTAATTTCGGCAGAACGATCTTTAATGGAAATCCGGGGAATCCGGCCCCCGACCCCAAATCCAAAAGAAGGCCCACCGGGGAAAGATGTTTTACCAGGGTGAGTGAATCCAAGAAATCCTTGATAACGATTTCCCGGTCGTCTTTCCGGCTAACGAGGTTTATTTTTTTTGTCCAGCGGTTGATCTCCTCCAGGTAAAGCTGGAAATCCCCCAGGTGTTTCGCGGTTAAGGAAATACCCAATTCGGCAGCACCACGAAGAAGGAGTTGGGAAGATTCCAGAATCATCCGCGAGAATAATCTCTAATGGAAGAAGGGTTGCAACAACGAAGGAATCACCCCTCTTCCGTAAGTTGACAAACCTTTCCTTTGCCCAAGGCCTTTAAGAAATGCTTGCTTCTAAAAAGGAAGGGTAGCCGCCTGTTCCATGCCTTTTCTGTTTTTTCGTAAATGTTTAGCCACATGAGAAAGGAGCTCCCAATATGTGAGGAATCCTTGAAATCCCCCTTGATCCCCCTTTTTCAAAGGGGGATTTTCGCTTTTATTTCTCTGCATCAATCAAAAAAAGATCTCCTCCTTTTGGAAAAGGAAGGCCGGGAGGGATTTCAGGGGAAGCTTTTTTAAAAGGCTTAACAGCCGCTTTTTTTACAATTTAAGGCTCAACATGCGATTCTTTTTAGGACAGATTAACTGAAAATCTGGTCTTTTGCCGATGAGGTTGGCGGAATAACAGGCTTCGGAGGAGTGGTCCGAAATAATGATTTTTCGCGAACCGCCCCTTGCATTGGCCTCGCAAATGGCCCCTTTCTTCCTTCTTTCATTCGGTAACGGCTATGCGCATAATAGGGTAGTTGGATCAAGGCGATAAGTCCAATTATATTATTTAAATAATATAAATAAATCATAAACTTATAAATAATTATCGGCTTGCAAATGATGCGCCTTTCGGAGATGAATCATGAGAACGGAGAGTGCCGCCGGGGTGATCCCGGAAATGCGCGCGGCTTGTCCGATGGATACCGGTTTCACCCTGGTTAGCTTCTCTTTGACCTCGGTTGAGAGACCCGAAATACTTGCGTAGTCCAGCGTCGGAGAAATTTTCATCTGATCGAGCTTTCTCATCTTGTCCACCTGTTCTTCCTGCCTTCGAAGGTACCCTTCGTATTTCACCTGGATTTCAACCTCCTCCGCTACTTCCGCTGCGGTGGAAGCTAAATCCGGGGCAAAAAAAGAAAGCAGGCGGAAAGAGATTTCCGGCCGGCGGAGGAGTTCAGAAAGAGAGACCGGGTTCTTAATGGGCGAACTACCAAGTTCCCCCAACCGGTCGTTCACCCCGGCGGAGGGATGAATAACGGTCCTGCTCAGACGCTCCATCGTCGCTTGAATCTTTTCTCGCTTCAGGGCAAATTCTTGATAGTCCCTATCCCCCACAAGACCAAGGGCCCTCCCCTTTTCCCTCAAACGAAGGTCGGCGTTGTCCTCCCTCAATAATAGACGGTATTCGGCACGGGAGGTAAACATTCGGTAGGGCTCTTTGGTTCCTTTGGTTACCAGGTCATCAATGAGCACCCCGATGTAGGCCTCATCCCGGCGTAAAATGAAGGGCTCTTCACCCCTGATCTTCAAGACCGCATTGATTCCCGCCATCAGGCCCTGGGCTCCCGCTTCCTCGTACCCCGACGTTCCGTTGATCTGGCCGGCAAAAAAAAGGTTTTCAACGAGTTTGGTCTCCAGGGAGGGTTTCAACTGAATAGGATCAGCATAATCGTATTCTATGGCGTAACCAGGGCGTATGATTTCCACCTTCTCCAGCCCTGGAATGGAGCGGAGCATTCGGACCTGTATGTCCATGGGAAGGCTGGTGGCCAGGCCATTGGGATAAATCTCCAGGGTATCCAACCCCATGGGCTCAAGAAAAATTTGATGCTGGCCCTTTTCGGAAAAGCGAACGATTTTATCTTCGATGGAGGGACAGTACCGCGCCCCGGTTCCTCTAATGACCCCTGAATAGAGGGGCGAACGGTCCAAACCTTGTCGGATGGCCTCGTGGGTCCTTGAATTCGTATAGGTAATATGGCAAGGAACCTGGCGCAGCGGGATCTTTCGGTGGCTGAAGGAGAAAGGCTTGGGCGGCTGGTCTCCCCATTGTTCCTCGAGTCCGGAAAAATCTATGGTCCTTCCATCCAGCCGGGGGCAGGTTCCGGTTTTCAGGCGGCCCATGGAAAAACCAATCCTTAGCAAAGTTTCGGATAGCTTCGCCGAGGGTAAATCCCCCAGCCTTCCCGCCGGGAAATTTTTCAGACCGATATGGACGAGGCCGCGGAGAAAGGTCCCCGGGGTCAGGACGACCGCCTGAGAATGAAAGCTTTCCGCGATATCCGTCACCACTCCTTCCGCCTTCCCGTTTCTAATTATCAGATCGTCAACCATGGCTTGGCGGAGAAAGAGGTTTTCCTGTCGCTCCAGGATTTTTTTCATCCGCAGGTGGTAGAGCTGCATATCCGATTGGGCCCTGGAAGAGCGGACCGCCGGTCCTTTTTTGGCATTTAAGCGGCGGAATTGAATGCCCGTCTCATCGGTATTTTTAGCCATCTCCCCCCCCAAGGCGTCGATTTCCTTCACCAACTGCCCCTTGGCCAGGCCCCCGACTGCCGGATTGCAGGACATTCGCGCCACCGCTTCCAGGGCGATGGTCAGGAGAAGAGTGGGATGCCCCATGCGGGCGCAGGCTAAAGCCGCTTCACAACCGGCGTGGCCCGCTCCGACGACGATGACATCATACTGGGTAGGATAACTATTATGGAGAGTGCTTTGATTCATCGGGAAAGGGGTATGTTTCACGTTAAACATCTGCGACCACATTCTCGGTAAGCGCACGAGACGAATCTTTAATTACCATTGGAAAAGGATTTTGTCAACCCCTTGCCTACTCTTGCCCGCACTTCACTTTGCAGAGTGCCTTTTCTGCCCCAAGCAACGCTTGTGGGCAGTAAATCCTGCCTTTAGTGGGCTTGCAAGCATGAAGTATCGGCTGGCAATCAAGACAACATTGATTTTATGGAACATAAATAATTGAAATATTTTTATTTTTTATGGAAAAATGGAATTAATTGAAATTGGCAACGGTTTAGCCGCAAAAGAGAAGAACTCCCAATATGTGAGGAGTCGCAGAATTCCCCCTTGATACCCCCTTTTCAAGGGGGGAATTTCGCTTTTATTTCTCTCCATCAATCAGAAAAAAGGTCTCCTCCCTTTGAAAAAGAACGGGAGGGATTTTTGGATAAGCCCATTTAAATGGCTAAACAGTCACTAAAAGAGACTTTTTGCGCCAGCATCAATTTTTAAAAGCAGGCGTTTTTTAATGGATACCGTGATCTTCTCAAAACTGGCGCAATGGATCGATCCGATCATTCATTTCTTTCAAACTAATGAATTCTGCCCTCACCTTACCGAAAATTTGAGTATTGGCTTGAACCTTATCTCCGCAAACAATCCAATTGCGTCCCTCGGGATACCGGCGCCGAAAAGCCCGTAAATTTCTGACCTCGAAATCCCTCGCTTTCCATTGGCAGATAATTGCGGTAATTCCCATCTCCTTGGTAACAATAATAAAATCTATTTCATGTCCCCTCTTATCCCTCCAATAAAGAATTTTTCTATTCTGTAGGCGGCTGTTTAATTCATTCAAAACCCAATGCTTCCAGAGAATTCCAAAATCCTCTTGCCTCAGTTCCTGCCAACCCCGGAAGCTGCAATAAAAGCCTGTGTCAAAAGCGTAGGTCTTGGGGGTGGAGGTGATTTCTATGCCATGCTTTGTTGAGAAGGGCCGGATGATTTGTATCGCTCGGCAAGCTTGCAAGGTTAAGAGGTACTTCATGATCGTTGGATGGCTCATTCCGCAGGCGTCAACCAATCTATTCGCTTCAAAGAGTTCCCCGCTTTTAGCGAAGAGTATTTCCATGAGCATTTTGAAGGAATTCCGGCGCTCGAGGCGGAAGGGCTCTTGAATCTCTTTCGCCCAGAACATATTCACCCATTCTTGAAAATCCTTTTCCGTTTTCCCGCCCTTCATAAAAAAGGGCGGGAGTCCTCCCCTTAAGAAACGGTAATCCAAGCTTGTCTGTCCGAAATCCACCAAGTCCTGGGACATTATAGGGGTAAGCCAAACCTGGGCGATTCTTGATCCAATTTCCAGAAGGCTGGAATAAGCATGGAGGCTCAAAGAGCAGGTAACAAATAATTTGGCTAATGAGGATTCCTGGGCTGCAATTCTCAAAATTTCTTGATGGTTGGGAAGCTGATGTACGCCGTCGAGAATAACTCTCTTATCCCCCAGCTTTCTCAAAAAATTCTCAGCGTCCTCCATTTGCAGCCTAATTCTTGGTATGCTGCAATCAAAATATTCCACACCGGCCAATCCCTGGCACAGGAAACTTTTCCCTGATTCCGGGACCCCTGATAACCAGAGGATACGCCTGTTGGCCCATGCCGATTCAATCAACTCAACCCAAAATGATCTTTTAACCATTTTAATACTTTACCATGAAAACTAACTAAATGAAAGTTAATTTTAATAAGATAAACATAATATTATTTTATTAATTAATTAAGTTAACCTATTTATTAACAAATATATAGGTATTCTAATTCCTTGAAATAAGATGATCTCGTAAAAAATCAAAAAAGCCCCATCTCCCTCGATGGGAGATGGTGGGAATGAGGGTGAAAGTTTAATAGTTTCAGCATATTTCTATCCTCCTTCCATTAATGCCATCCTGCCGGGGGGGGGAGAAATTTTACTTTTTACTAGATCGTCAATAAAAGACGGTAAAAAGATGGCATTTAATTGAAGCCGACCTCTTGATTTTCCTTGCCTCCCTTAACCGAATATTCCCGGTATGCCCTTGGGGCGAAGGTGGCCGTCAGACCAGCGGGCCCTTTCAAGTTTGGGGGCCATTTTTTAGGACAAGGTGGGAGGAGTTTCCCTTTCATGAAGCGGGGGCTTATCTATCCTACCAGCACAAAGACCTTTTGTAGGTCTGGGTAAATAGTTTACAGGGTCCCTGCCGACTCAGACCACGGGTTATGAGGGGATCGACTCCATGGGGCCCACGGGTACCTAATCGGGCCGTTCATTTCCCCCATCATGAACCGCCGAAAAGACCTGTACGGTGGGATTTTGGAAAAGCGGATGGCTTTTCCGGCGAAGATCGTCCAGTGGATCCGCCGGGCCGCGCGTCGCCATTTTCCCATCCTCTTCCGTGTAAGCGCCGATGATTTCGAGCGGCGCGGGTGTGTGTGACCCCGGAGAATCTGAAGAAAGCGGCCAGGAATCCTGGCGGTCCATGAAAGCTTTCGATTAAAAAGCGGC
Organism: Syntrophaceae bacterium; assembly: GCA_013388675.1. GTDB lineage: Bacteria > Desulfobacterota > SM23-61 > SM23-61 > SM23-61 > SM23-61. The sequence continues at coordinate 30,187 of JACAEW010000207.1, forward strand.
AAGACGGGAGGAAGAAGAAGGGCGGGGCAGAACTATTCCTGCCCCCGCAGATAAAAAAGTCCTTTCGCTTGCTAAAAATATTATTCGATCGAAGATTTTTTCGCGGAAGTTCTTCTCGCCCCTCACTGCATCGGCGAAAAAGCGGCCGGCATCATAATTTTGTTAGCCTGGGTGAGCAGGCGGCCGGCGCCTCCCGGTGGCGGCCATACGCCCATCTCTCGGGCCTTGGCGCGGACCGCTTCACGTTGGTCCATGCTGTTGTAAGCCCAGATATGGATATAGCGGTTCACTTCTCCCAAATCGACGTGCCCGACGACGACGAGGGGCGAAAGTTTCATCCGCTCCGGCAGATTGGCTTCCCACGCCCTCATGATATCGGGCAGGGTTCCGATTTTAATCGTGTAATAGCGCATCTCGTAAAACGGTCCTATCTTCCCCGGTTTTAGCTGCGGCGAGAACGGGAAAGGAACCAGAATTTCTGATTGCATCGAAAGCACATATTCGGAGATCCTAGGCGGCCAATTCGGCTCTTTGCCGACCTCGGCCCGGACACGGGCCCGATCGGCCAGGTCCTGGTATGGCCAAACGTGGATGATTTCGTTCAGCGGACCGATCTCCGTGTGCCAGAAGGCAGAGAGGGAAGAGTACTTTTTTCGGTGTTCGTAGGCCTCACCGAAGCGCTTTTCGACCTCGGCCAAGCTCCCTGGCGCAAGGCGGTAGGTACGGACCTCGTAAATCATGGTTCTTATCCTTTCGTCCGATGAATTTCGAATGTTTCCTGTTCTTTCATGGGAGTCTACAGGGTAGGCTATCCCCTGTCAAGAGTTTCTGCGCGGCTGAAAGGCTGAATTAGGCGCGCAGAGGGAGTGTTAAAAATAAGATCGCCCGGGGTAACATCTCCAGCCTGGAGGGGTCCCAAGAATGCCCTCCATCTCTTCTCGGGATTGCATATCTTTTTTCTCCTCTGCTAGAATCATGATCCCGTTTAAAGATCCAGTTTCCCGCAAAAACGGACGAACCCAAAGCGATTCAAAAAAGGATGGGAAGCGCATGAAAAATGTAATTCTTGACGGAGAAAATCTCACCCTGGAGGAGGTCCAGGAGGTGGCCGTGGGAAGGGCCGAGATAAAGATTCACCCCTCGGCCGGGGAGAAAGTGAAAAAGGCCAGGGCTTTTGTGGAAAGGGCCCTTTGTGAGGGGGAGAAAATCTATGGCGTGACCACCGGTTTCGGCCTCCTCAGCGATCGCCTGATCAGCCTGCCTCAAATCGATGAACTGCAGCGCAATCTGATTCGCAGCCATTCCGTGGGCGTTGGGCCGTTCTTCGATGAGCCCACCACCCGGGCAATCATGGTCCTCCGCGCGAACGTGATCGCCAAGGGATATTCGGGGGTGCGGATGGAGGTACTGAGGCGGCTCGCCGACATGGTCAACAGGGGAGTCCACCCGCTGATCCCGGAACAAGGGTCCGTAGGGGCCAGCGGGGACCTGGCCCCCCTGGCCCATCTCGCCTCGGTGATGATCGGAGAAGGGGAAGCCTTCTACCAAGGTAAAAAAATGGCCGGCAGGAAGGCCATGGAAAAGGCCGGAATTCCGCTCGTTACCCTGAAGGCTAAAGAGGGCCTTTCGCTGATCAACGGCACCCAGGTCATGACGGCCGTGGGCCTTCTGGCTCTCCTGCGCGCCGAGCGGCTCAGCAAGGCGGCCGATATCGTGGGCGCCTGCACGCTGGATGCCCTGAAGGGGACCTTTTCCGCTTTCGACCCGGATATTCAAAGGGTCCGGCCCTTTCCCGGCCAACTGGCGGTATCCAGGAATTTCCAGAAGCTGGGAAAATACGATCCCATCGCCGAGTCGCACAAATCCTGTTCCAAGGTGCAGGATGCTTATTCAATCCGTTGCATGCCGCAGGTTCACGGCGCAGTGAGGGATGCCTTGGGGTACGTTCGCAAGACGTTGGAGGTGGAGGTGAACGCGGCCACGGACAACCCCTTGATCTTTGCCGATGGGGGGAAAATCCTAAACTGCGGAAATTTCCACGGCGAGCCGGTTGCTTTTGCCCTGGACCTCCTGGGGATCGTGGCCGCGGAGCTGGGAAGCATCTCCGAGAGGCGAATCGAGAAATTGATCAACCCGGCCCTATCGGGCCTTCCGGCTTTCCTCACCAAGGAAGGGGGACTGAATTCGGGATTGATGATGGTCCAGGTCAGCGCCGCCTCCTTGGTTTCAGAAAATAAGGTCCTGGCTCACCCGGCCAGCGTGGATTCCATTCCCACCTCGGCGGACAAGGAAGATCATGTATCCATGGGCACCATCGCCGCGCGAAAAGCAAGGGATATCGTCCGCAACGTGGAGCAGATCCTGGCCATGGAACTCCTCTGCGCCACCCAGGGCTTGGAGTTCCTTCTTCCCCTCCATCCCGGCCGGGGGATTTATGAAGCCTACAAGGCGGTTCGGGAAAAAGTTCCGCCCATCACCGGGGACCGAAGGTTCAGCGACGATATCCGGAAAATTTATTCTTTGATCGAAACGGGGGAGCTCCTTCATCGAGTTGAAAGGGTGTCCGGAAACCTGCACTAAAATAAAACCAAAGGATTCGGACAGACTCAAAATTCTTTTTGCGGATTGTTTCCCCCCTACGGATAGATCCCCCGCAGCTCGCTGGCCTTGACGACTCGCCCGATTCCCAAGATCAGAGCGGCGGTTCTCAAATCCACCTTGTCCCGGCGGGATACGCCCAGGATTTCGGCGAATCCTCTTTTCATGATCCGGGTCAATCGATCGCTGATCTCTTCCTCGGTCCAGAGGAGTTCCTGGAGGTTCTGCACCCATTCAAAATAGGATACGGTCACGCCGCCGGCGTTGGCCAGAATGTCCGGAACCACGACGATCCCCCGGTCGCGAAGAATGTCGTCTGCCTCGTTCGTGGTGGGACCGTTGGCCCCCTCGACGATCATCTTGGCCTTGATCTTCGGGGCGTTCTGGTGGGTGATCTGGTTTTCAATGGCCGCGGGAACCAGAATGTCGCATTCCAATTCCAGCAACTCTCGGTTGGAAATTTCGTCCCAGTTCGGGGTCTTCCTGTCAAGGATGCAGGCATATTGGTTGCGGCAGTCGAGGACCCTCTGAACATCCAGGCCCTTAGGATTAAAAACCCCTCCATACATATCGGATATGGCGATGACCTTGGCGCCGGCCCTTTCGAAATATTGGGCTGCGATCCCCCCCACGTTTCCGCAGCCCTGGACGGCGACCTTAGCACCCTCCAGGGAAAAACCCAGAATCTGGTTCGCGGCCTCCTGGGCCACCACCACGACCCCTTTCCCGGTGGCTTCGTGCCTGCCCAGGGATCCCCCCAGCTCCAAGGGCTTGCCCGTGACCACGCCGGGAACGGAATACCCTTTCAGCATGCTGTAGGTGTCCATGATCCAGGCCATGACCTGGGGGTTGGTGTTCACATCCGGGGCCGGTATGTCCCGATCGGGACCGATCATCATGGCGATCTCCCAGATGTACCTTCGGGTCATGTTTTCCACTTCCTGGCGGGACATGGCCCCGGGGTCACATTGCACGCCCCCCTTGGCCCCCCCGAAGGGAATGTTCACCACCGCCGTCTTCCACGTCATCCACATGGAAAGGGCCCTCACTTCGTCAAGGTCCACGTCGGGGTGGTAACGAATACCCCCTTTCGCCGGGCCGCGGGTCGTATTGTGCTGGATCCTGAATCCGGTAAAGATCTCAATCCTGCCGTCGTCCATTTTTACCGGAAAATGGACGGTCAGTTCCCTCTTGGTCTGTTTGACTTTTTCAACCAGTCCCGGGTTCAAGTTCAGGTGCTTGGCGGCAATATCCACCTGCTTCACGGCCACATCCAGAGAATTAATCTTTTTTTCCTTTTCCATGGGAATCGGGACCTCCTCAGAGTTTTTTTCCTTCTTATCGCCTTCTTTAAAAAGGGTTCCGTTGGTCAGGGTTCGATCAGGACCTTGATTTCCCGCTTTTTTTCAGCGGTGAGAAGCTCAAAGGCCTCGGAGATTTTTTCGAGAGGAAGAATTCGGGTCACGATCCGTTCGGGCTGGATTCCTTGGGTTTCAATCCATTCCAAGGCCAGGGCGGGGTTGGCGGAATTGACCCCGATCATGGTGGTTTCCCGGGAGACAAAGCCCAGCATGTGGATGGGAACCCGATCGGTAAAGATACCCTGGACAATGACCATTCCCCGGACTCTCACCGAAGTCAGGCAGTCTTTCAGCGTTGCCTCAATTCCCACGGATTCAAAGGCCACATCCACGCCGCGTCCGGCGGTCCTTTCTTTGATCCAGGAGGATACGCTGGTCTCCAACGGATTGCAGGTTGAGGTTGCCCCGAGCTCTTTGGCTTTCTCCCGCCTGGGGCCTAAAACCTCCGTTACATAAACCTGACTCACTCCGAGGCACCGGAGGGCCAGGAGGGTCATAAGGCCTACCGGCCCGGCCCCCGCGATCAAAGCGGTAATTCCCGATTGAAGATTTCCTTTTTTGACGGAATAGGCAGCCACTGCCAGGGGCTCCACAACGGCCGCCCGTTCCCAAGTAATATTCGGAGGAATGCCAAGCAATCGTTCCTGAGGGCATACCATATAATCAGCATAGGCTCCCTTGAAAAAGGGCAGGACCCGGTCTCCCATCCGAAACCCTTTGACCTGGGCGCCCACTTCGACAACTTCACCGCAAGCCTCATGTCCGAAGGGGCTCTCCGGAAAAAGTCCGTGCCGGTATTCGTGCAAATCCGAGCCGCAGATTCCGCAATATTTCACTTTGACCAAAACCTCGCCGGCCATCGGTCTTGGCTTGGCAACCTCTACTACCCGAATATCTTGAACTCCATAAAAAACGGCGGCTTTCACAAAATCTCAGGACCTTTTCCGGATTGGAGAGCCAGCTTATGAATTGATGTCCTCGCAAAAGGTTCCTTGACCGATCCCCCCCGCCGCCGGTTTTCCCGCCGAACATGATGAATTAATTGGGTATGGGCAATTTCCGGATGGGTGAATTCGGCGGGATGGCACCCCTTTGCGAATTCAACTGTATTGGAAGATTAACAAAGCGGGTTGGGGGGTGTCAACTGATTAAAAATTAGGCCGGTTTTCTGAAAAGAAAACAATTATCTGTTGTCTGATTCCAACCTGACCCGCATACAGGCGACCAGAGTCTTGAGTTCTTCCGTTTCCAACCGCAGCAAGAATCTCAATTCGCTATCCGACTTCAGAATTTTCTTGGCCAACTGGATCAGCTTTTCCTTTTCCAAACGGGAATCCGGCGTAGGACCAGCGCTCACTATAACGTTTTCCATAGACCCCTGCCCACCTTTTATAGAATACCTCTCTATGGCTGCGTTCATATCCCTGGAGCATCCCTTCCTATTGGCCTTTATTATGTTCGATTTTAATCCTTGGAGGAGCGAAAGTAGGGCCGGTATAATTCCCTCGGTAACGTCTAAATTTCAAACCGGTTTTCAGGCGGGGATGGATCGAGCTCGGCGACGAGCAGGCAGGCGGTTTGGCGCCTGTTTCTCTCTTCAAAATTTCATAATCGTAACAAGTCGCCATGTATTTTTCGAATTCTCGGCAATCCCTCTTAAGCTGGGATAGCTCTTGGATCCCCACCCTCTTCAGTTGTTCCAGCACATCGCGCCGGGTCATCATAGCGGTCGTTTTGCAAGAAATTCGCCATGGGTTCCATCCAATCAAACCAAGAAGATGATTCATTTTTGATAGGACAGGGAGCCAAGTATCCATCTTCAACCATAGAGCGCATTCCCTATATGTCGGGAAATGCGCCATAAGAAAAGAGCTGGGACGCTGAATGATGGGTGCAGGGGAAAGTCCGTCACCATTTGCTTACCTCCTTGACTTTTTGCGCGCCATCCTCTAGTTTTCAAGGCATGGAAGATGACTTTGAAAGGGTTTTAAGGAACATCATTCCTCTCCGGACGACCGAGGGCCAGAGCAAGGTGATGTCCCTGAGCGAAGCGATTCGGGAATTTGTCAAACCCGGGATGGCCCTTCATCCGGGTGTAGCCTGCACCCCCCCGCTTGCGGTCATCTATGAATTAATCCGGCATTTCCGAGGGAAGGACCCTCGTTTTTCGCTTATCTCCTTGGGCTTGACAACGGCTTACTCGCTGCTTGTTCATGCCGGCCTTCTGCGAAAAGTCACTACTACCTTTCTGGGAGATACCTATCCCTCTCCGGGTCCCAATCCCGTTTTTCAGAAGGCTTTCCAGGATGGGACGGTGGATATCCAGCACTGGTCCCTGCTGGCCATGGTTCAGCGATTGAAGGCGGGAGCCCTGGGAGTCAGCTCTCTCCCCACCAAATCCATCCTGGGGAGTAGCATGGAAAAGGACAACCGCGATGATTTTGCGGTAGTCGAGGATCCTTTTAACAAAGAGGTTAAGCTGGGCCTGGTGCGGGCGATCCATCCCGATCTTTCCTTCTACCACGCCCTGGCGGCAGACCCGCAGGGGAATAGCCTTTTTGTCCCCCCTTACGCCGAAAACCTGTACGGAGCCCTGGGAAGCAGGCGGGGGGCCATTGTTACGGCAGAAAAGATCGTTTCCACCGATTTTCTCCGAGCCCATGCCGGGTACGTAAGGCTCCCGGGATCCCGGGTTCTGGCAGTCTGCGAAGTTCCCTTCGGCGCCCATCCGAGCGGAATGACGGCGCACGGAATTCAGGGAGTGGGGGGCTATGCCATCGACAACCCCTTTGTCTTCACCCTGAGGCAGGCCTGCAAGGAGAAGAAAACGCTGGATGCCTGGATGGAGGAATGGGTGCTGTCTTGTCCGGATCATTCCGCCTACCTAAAAAGGCTGGGCGAGAAACGTTTGAAAAGCTTGAAGGATAAGGCCCGGCCGGATGCCTGGCAGGAGGATTACGAATCCATCCGTCAAAACCTGAGTTCCGATGAGCCGGCCAATGCCCTGGAGCGCATGGTCGTAGCGGCCGCCCGCAAGATCATCTCCCGGGTTAAGGAAAACCGATACCGGACTCTCCTGGCCGGGATCGGGGCTTCCAACCTGGCCGCATGGATCGCCACCTACCTTTTGCGGCAGGAAGGATATGAGGTGGATGCCATGGCCGAGATTGGGTTCTTCGGGTACCTCCCGCGGCCGGCAGACCCCTTTATATTCAACCTCTCCAACATTCCCACCTGTAAAATGCTGACCGATGTCTCCGAAGTCCTGGGCATCCTCATGGGAGGGGAAAACCAGCGCTGCCTGGGGGCTCTTAGCGCGGCGCAGGTGGACAGATGGGGAAACCTGAACTCGACGATCATACCCCCGAACCTTCTGATTACCGGCTCTGGCGGGGCCAATGACGTGGCCTGCGGTGCTTCCGAGGTGCTGGTGGTGGTTCCCCATTCACCCTTCCGTTTTGTCCCGGACGTGGCTTATGTCACCGCTCCAGGCCAAAGGGTGAGGCTCGTTGTGACCACCCTTGGGGTTTTCGAAAAAATGGATGGGGATAGGGAGTTTACCCTCACGGGAACCCTGGAAGACGGGAAATCTTCGGCGGAAGAAAGGGTCCGGGCGATTAAGGAACAGTGCAGGTGGGACCTGAAGATCGCCCCCCAGCCAAGGACCCTCGCGACGCCGACCCCGGAGGAACTGGCGCTCCTCCGCCTATTCGACCCCCATAAATTCTTTCTCACTGAAAATCCTTGATTTTTCAGGCTTTCTTTTCCTGGCTTCTCTTCCGGTCCAGCTCCTTGACTTCTTTTCTGAGAACCTTTCCCACGGCACTCTTGGGCAGGGCATCGATGAATTCCACCATTTTGGGGGCCTTGTAAGCGGCCAGTTTTTCCCGGCAGAATCGAATGACCTCGTCCGCCGTGAGGTTTTCTCCGGGTTTGACCACCACGTAAGCCTTTACCGTCTCGCCCCGGTACGGGTCGGGGACGCCGATGCTGCAGGCCTCGAGGATCTTGGGATGCTGGAAAAGGATCTCGTCAATCTCTCGCGGATAGACATTGTACCCGCCGGCAATGATCATGTCCTTCTTGCGGTCTACGATGGTCAGATATCCGTCCGGGTCGAACATGCCGATGTCGCCGCTGTAAAGCCAGCAATCCTTCAGGACCGCAGCCGTTTCTTCCGGCTTTTTATAGTACCCTTTCATAACTTGAGGGCCGCGAATAATAATCTCTCCCGGCTGTCCGGTTCCCAATTCTTCCTTTCCCGTATCCAGGTCCACGATTTTTACCTCCGTGTTGGGCATGGGGACTCCCACGGTCCCCGGTTTGATGGTCCCCTTCCAAGGAGTGATCGTGGCCATGGCCGCGGTTTCGGTCAATCCGTAAACCTCCAACATGATGGCGCCCGTCAAATCCTTCAACTGCTGCAGGGTGTCGGCCGCCAGGGGGGCGGCGCCGGAGAAAAAGCCCTTGATGAAAGATAGGTCCATTTGGCGGAATTCCGGGGTGTTCAGGAGGCCCACAAAGATGGTGGGCACGGCAGGAAGGAAATGGGGTTTGAATTTTTTCAGCATCTCCAGGATGACGCCCGGCTCCGGTCGGGGAACGAGGATCATGTTATACCCCATCCATACGCACAGATTCTGGATCGCGGAGAATCCCGCGGAATGGAAGAAGGGAAACACCGCCAGAACGCTCTCCTTCCCTTTTTCCAGGTCCGGAATCCAGGCGGCAAATTGCTGGACGATGGAGGAAATATTGGCGTGAGTCAACATGACTCCCTTACTGACCCCCGTGGTCCCCCCGGTGTAGAGAAAGGCGCCCAATTCCTCCCAGCGGGCGGCCGTTTCCATCGGGCCCTCGGGATATTTCCCGACCAGGTTCAGGAATTCATAGACGTCTTTTTGGGGTTCGACCTTCCGGTACATGTCCTTTTTTACGAAGGGGAAGAGGTGTTTTTTGGGAAAAGGAAGGTAGTCGTTGATGTGGCAATAAATGATCTTTCGGATTTTAGTCTGGTCTTTGATTTTCATAATCCGGGGATGGAGCAGGTCCAGGGAAACGAGCACAGTGGAATCGGAATCGTTGAACTGGTACTCCAACTCCCGTTCCGTGTAGAGGGGGTTATTCATCACCGCCACGGCTCCGATTCGAAAGGTGGCGTAGATGGCGATTACCACCTGAGGAATGTTGGGAAGCAACATGGCCACCTTGTCCCCCTTTTTGACCCCCAGGTCGAGCAGGGCTCGGGCGAAGCGGTTCACCAGTAAATCCAATTGGCGGTAGGAGATCCGCCTTCCCATAAAAATAAGGGCGGTATTCTCCGGGAGTTGCCCGGCGGACCGAGTCAGGGCTTCATCCATGGTGACTTTTTCAATTTCCAGCTCATGGGGCACGCCGGGGGCGTAGGACTTGAACCAAGGTTTTTCGCGAGCCATGTCATTCCCTCCTTTTGGATTGATCGAAGTTAAACCTTCACGGGGAACCTTTCTTGGATGGAAAACCTTGCTTTTGAACAGGAGCGCAAAACTCGAAATGGAAGATTTGGCGCTGCCCTGCCTTTAGGGAGGTTTATTCCGCGCTCCGCATTCCGAAATCCGCATGCAGGAAAGTCCCTCTGAAAATCCATTTCCATGGCAAGCTCCAGAAGGTGGAGGGCCGGGTTTTCCTTTTGGATCGCGAATGGCGAGGGAGTTAGCCCGAAAAGTAAAGGAAATTTTTTGTCTTGTCAAGCTAAATATGGTATGAAGGAAAAGCCGAATCCACGACGGCCGGGATGGAGGGAAAGGCAGGTCTGCAGGAGGGAAAAGAGAATGGATGCGGAAAAGGTCAAGCGGGTTGCGGTCATCGGAGCAGGGACCATGGGCCATTCCATCGCCCAGGTCTTTGCCGCCTCAGGAATTGAGGTCAATCTGGCGGATGTAAAACAGGAGATTCTCGATCGTGCCCTGCGGCTCATCCGGGGGAACCTGAAGACCTTGGTCGAATATGGAAAAGCAAGGGAAAAAGATGCTCCCGGCATTCTGAGGCGCATTCATGCCCACACCGATATCCAGGCAGCCGCCCAGGGTACCGATTTTGTCCTGGAGGCGGTGGTGGAAATCCCGGAAGTGAAGAGGAAGGTCTTCCAACAATTGGATGAAGCTTGCGGGAAAGAGACGATCCTGGCCAGCAATACCTCCGGCCTGGATATTTTCAAGATCATCCAGGTCCGCACCCCCTCCCGCACCGTGGTAACCCACTGGTTCGCCCCGCCACACATCATTCCCTTGGTGGAAGTCGCTCCGGGACCGGAGACTTCACCCGCAGTTCTCCGGTTTGCCGCCAGGCTCATGGAGCGGATCGGCAAGAAACCCGTGGTGATGAAGCAGTTCGTGCAGCGGTGCATCGTGAACCGGATCCAAAACGCCATCATCCTCACCGCCCTGGAGATGCTGGAGAACGACTGGGCCACTCCCGAGGAGATCGATCGGGCGGTGAAGACGAGCCTTGGAGTCCGCCTTCCCATCGTGGGAGTGGTCCAAAGCCTGGATTTCAATGGGCTGAATTTGGTCCATGATGTCCTAAAAAGCATAGG
>JACAEW010000208.1 GCA_013388675.1 Syntrophaceae bacterium
GACCGGTATTCCGGGGAGGATGTTCTTAAGAAAGCTCAGAAGATTTTTTACCAGCTCGGGATGGCCCGGACAAAACATCGCAACGGCGTGCTCATCTATTTGGCCACAGATCACAGGAAATTTGCCATTGTGGGCGACGAGGGAATTCATCGGGTCGTTCCCGAGAACTACTGGCAAGACGTAAGCGAAGAGATGCAGAAGCATTTCCGGGAAGGAAAATTTTTTACGGGACTCTGCCGGGCGATCCAGCAGATCGGGGAAAAACTGCAAACCCATTTTCCACCGGAAAAAGCAGGCGTAAATGAACTTCCCGATGAGATTAGTGAGAGGGAGTAACCCTTGGGCTATGATCCTGTGGAAAGGCATCGGAAGATCGAAGATCTGGTGGTTCGGAAGAGGGTGGGTGGGGATTTAAAGAAGTACTACCGTTTTCGGCATGACCGCTGGTACGGGGGAATCATCACCGCAGACTGCGGGGGTTGTGGATTAACCTGCAAGTTCTGCTGGGTTCGCAGCGAGTCCGTTCTCGAGGGCCGGGAAGGAGGAGAATTTTTCGCGCCCGATGAAGTAGCCGAAAAGATCATGAAATTCACGAAAGAAAAAAAGATCCGCCAGGTTCGCATCAGCGGAGGAGAGCCGACCATTGGGCGGGAACATCTGATCAAGCTGCTCAATGCCTTGCAGAATAGACGGATTCGTTTCATTTTGGAGACGAACGGGATCCTGATCGGTGAGGATGAAACCTATGCCCAGGAGCTGGCCCTCTATCCTTTCGTGCACGCGCGCGTTTCTCTGAAAGGGTGCACAGAGCAGGAATTCAGCCGTTTGACCGGGGCTGACCCAAGAGGTTTTCAATTGCAACTTGCCGCCCTGGCAAATTTAGTGAAAGCCGGGGTAAGCGCCCACCCAGCGGTGATGGTTTCCTTCTCCGGGAGGGAGGCCATCGATGAGCTCTACCACACCATTTGGAGAATCGATCCGAGAATGCATAGTGAGGTAGAACAGGAGGAAGTCATCCTCTACCCGCGTGTCTTAGAAAAACTAAGGCGGTCGAACCTGGAGTATTATAGCGCTCACCTCCCCCAGCAAAAAGAAAGGGGATAGGAAAACCCTCTCTGGATTCCCTACCTGCTGCTATAATAATAAAGTCAGATCTTTGCGAGAGTCCTAAAGAATTGGGGGTATAAGGAATGGCAAATATTAAAAGAAAGAAAGGGATCATTGCCATCCTGACCGGGGGGGGAGACGTTCCCGGCCTGAATCCGGCCATTCGAGCCGTTACCATCCGGGCCATCCGGGAGGGATTTGAGGTCATCGGGATTCGCAATGGCTGGAAGGGACTGGTCTCCATGGTCCGGGACAAAGAGGCTCCCCCGGACAATTGTTACGAGTTTCTCACGGAGGAAATTGTCAACAAGGTGGGCCGGACGGGCGGGACTTTCCTGCATACTTCCCGCACCCGTCCCAGCCACATACCCAGGAATGATGTTCCGGAACATCTGAAGGAAAAATACCAGAACGATGTTAATGACCTCACCCCCGAAGTGCTGCAAAACCTTGATTTCTTGGGGATCGATACCCTAATCCCGATCGGCGGGGATGATACCCTGAGCTACGCGGTCCACCTTTCCAAGCAAGGGGTCAAGGTTATTGGTATTCCCAAAACGATGGACAATGATGTCCCGGGCACCGATTACTGCATTGGTTTTAGTACCTGTGTCACCCGGACGATCGAGATGACCCACAATTTGCGGACGACGGCCGGCTCTCATGAACGGATTCTGGTGATTGAAGTCTTTGGGCGCTATGCCGGATTCACCGCGCTGCTGCCCACGATGGCCGGGGCAGCCAACCGTTGCGTCATCCCCGAATATAAATTCAAAATCGATCGCCTGACGGAATTGTTGACGGAAGACCGGTTTACCAATCCGAGCCACTATTCTGTCGTGCTGGTCTCCGAGGGAGCGATGTTCGAGGGAGGCGAGATGGTCTTCCAAAAAGACGAAAAAGACATGTATGGCCACAAGAAATTGGGGGGAATCGGCGACCTCGTATCGGATCAGATTAAAGAGCTTTCTCCCAAGTATAACAAGGGGAGGAGTATTAATGTGATTAACCAGAGGTTAGGATACTTAGTGCGTTGCGGAAATCCGGATGCGGTAGATTCAATCGTGCCCATGGCTTTCGGGAATTTGGCCTTGAACTTGGTCATGGGTCAGACTCATGGGCGGCTGGTAACCCTGCGGAAAGGGAAGTACGACAACGTGCCGATCGATGTGGTCACCAGCGGGAAGAAGGTGGTGGCCGTGGATAAGTACTATAACTGCGACCGGCTGCGGCCGCACTATGAGAGTTTCGAATCGAAGCCCCTATTTATCATGACCAGTGATTTTTGAAAGGCCAGCATCCATTTTCCCTCTGCTTCATCATAAAATTGAAGGGCAAGGATTTCGTTCCGATCCCGGAAATGAAATCTGCGGGGAAGATGTTTTCATGGAGGAGAGAAAATGTACAGAAAAATCTTAGTCCCATTGGATGGCTCGAAGCTAGCAGAGTGTGTCCTTCCCCATGTGGAGGCCCTCGCCAAAGCATTTCAGGTGCAGGAAGTCGTATTTGTGCGGGTCTTTGAGCCCTACCGGCCACCCCCAAGCGATTATGTCATCAGTGAGGAGGAGAGGGGGCGCATCGATGCGGATTATAAGGCTGCGGCCGAAAAGTACTTAAGGGAATTGGTCGACGAGGTTCATCTGGATGGCGTCCGGCAACGCTGGGACGTTTTAAGGGGACGGATTGCCGAGACCCTGGCAGACTATGCCAGTAAAAATAATGTGGATCTCATCGTCATCGCCACCCATGGCCGCTCAGGGGTAAGCCGCTGGGTTTGGGGAAGCGTGGCGGACC
>JACAEW010000144.1 GCA_013388675.1 Syntrophaceae bacterium
GAATCCCCATCGTCCGGCTTGAGGCCGACCATTTTTTGGAAGAGATCCTGGGCGACCTCTGCCGGGGGACGAAGAAAAAAGGAAGCATCCAGGCCCTGGGCTCCCGCAGCGCCTGCAAAGACGGAGAGCACGGCCAGGGCGGCAGCTATGGAGATGGGTCCCTTTTTCATAAAATTGCCTCCTTTCCGACTGGGGCAGGATGCCGCGCGGCTCCATCTAGCACCCGTTTGCCCCCGCACCCGTTTTTACCTGATTTTCGCCTGCAGCTCTCTTAAGGCCGCCTGGACGGTTTCATCCGACACCTGGCTCAAGGGGCGGACCACTCTTCCCCCGGTCTGGGAAATCGACCAGAGGATCAGCCCGCTCCGCAATGAAACCAGGCGGGCGGTAAAACCAAAGTTGGCCCGGGTATACTGGCTTACCGACCCCAGTACGATGGCGTCCACCTGGGTCAGATCCCTGACCTGGCTCAGAACATTTGTGTCTCCGGCGGAGAGCTTATCCAATCCTCTATCCTTCAATATCCTCTCCACGGGCCCCCGTTCGGCGATCTGGTAGAGTCCGGTTTGAAGGAGGTGCATCTCGAAAAGCTGGCTGATATGAAGGCCGGCCTGGGGGTCATCCCTCGGCGATTCAAAGGTCAGCACCGCCACCTTTTTGACCTTTTCTTGTTCCAGCAGTCCCCGATCGGAACTCGTCCGGGTGAGAGATTCAGCCGCACATCCGAGAAACAACAATCCAATACAGATGGAAATCCCCGCGAAGATCACACCCTGCCCAAAATTCTTCTGCTTTTTTCCCGGCCTCATCTCCTCCTCACCTCTTCGCCGCTTTCAGGACCCTCTTTTCAGGGAAGATCTGCGCCCCGGCGCTTCCGGCTCCGGGGAAATAGGTCACCTCCCCGTTGCGGTCGGCTGCAACCAGGTCGTTCATCCCCCGGCCTTTGTTCAGCACCTGGAGGATGATACTCGGGCCCAGCTTCAAGGGCAGTTTTTCCCCCTCGTTGTTGAACTGGGGCTCGTGGTTTGTCCCCTGGTTGATAAAGACCAAGACCTCGCCGTTGTCATTCCCCACCACCAGGTCCTTCTTGCCGTCCCCATTCCAATCCACCGCCTCGGGCGAGGAATCGGACCCTACATCCAGCCTCCCGTTGTTGAGTTTGAAGCCTTTGCTGAAATTCGGCTGTTGATTCGTCCCTTCATTGAGGAAGACGACGATCTCCCCGCTTCCGTTGCCCATCACCAAGTCTTTTTTCCCATCTTCATTCCAGTCCACCACGCAGGGAGAGGCTCGGCTTCCCACGTCCAAATCCTTTGCTCCGGCCTTGACCATCACCCCGGAGGACAAGTTCCCGTCCCCTTGGTTTAGAAAAAGATGGAGGTACCCGCCGCCGTTCCCCACCAGGAGGTCAACCTTTCCATCCTCGTTCCAATCCACAAGATAAGGGTAGGATGGACCCCTCACCTTGATCTCCTTTCCCCCGGCTCTGAGCTTGGTTCCCGCATCGTAACGGGGGGCTTCGCGGGACCCGATGTTTAAGAATAGCCAAACATATCCATCCCGGTCTCCCAGGAGGAGGTCATGCATGCCGGCCCATTCCACGAGGATCCGATTCCCCGCAACCCTTCCGGGGATGGGCGGTTGCATCTTGGGGGGCGGCACCACCGGGGGCGGCGGGGCCAGCGTAGGAGCGGGCGGAGCCGGTGCGGTCACCGGGGGAGAGGAAGGAGGAAGAGGGGTCAGCGGGGCGGTCGTAACCGCCATTCTTTCTCCCAAGGCCTGTTTGGCCAGGTTGCCCGCGGCAATGGAGATCCCCGGTTCCTGATAAACGATCTCGGCCCAGGACGCCTCCCTTTCCGTGGTCTGTACGAGCATCTCTCCGATCTTGATGTCCTCCCCGGCCAGCATCTTGCCGGTCACCGGATGGCGCACCGGGGCCCCCTTGCGCAGGGCGAAGAACCTCATCCCCGGCTCAACTCCGTTGACCCTCCCCAGGTCGATCATGGCTCGCTTTCCGCTGACCATGACCACATAGCCCTCCAGGGGGAATTCCTTCTTGAAGGTTTCGGCCAGGGAATCCATCATTCGTTCGACCCCGTCCAGCCCCACCCCCCGGATTCTTTCCGCCTTGATGATCGAGCCGTCCTGCACGCTGATCAGGCGCGCGTTCACATCATAGGTGTTCCCGATCTGGATCACCGACCCGGAGACGATGACCTTAACCCCCAGCAGTTCGCCCATCTTGGCCGCAGTCTCCTGGTTGATCATCCCGCTCACCCCCAGTTGCTGCTCCTGCAAAACCTTCTGCAGCTGGGCCCGCTCGACGACCTCGAACCGCCCCGTGTTGGACAAGGAGGTGATCAGCCATTCGGCGACAATCTCTCCGATCTGTTTCCCCTGGAATTCCTGGAAGGCCTTCTGTTCGAAGTCGATCACCGCCATGCGCGTCTTCGAAGCTGCCCAAGATTCTCCGGGAAACAGGCCGGCAATGCCCATTCCCAGCAGAAAGGCAAGGACTGCGACTGCGCTCATTCTTCTCTTGGCTTGCATAAAACCCCTCCTGGTTGAGGAAGCTATTTGAGCAGCTTCAGGTAGCTTTGAAGGACGACCATACAAATGTAAAAGGTGTCTA
>JACAEW010000016.1 GCA_013388675.1 Syntrophaceae bacterium
CGGGGCCGAAACGATAAGAGAAGAGGTTGCCGGTTAATTGATCCGCAGACGAGATTGCCCAGCAAGGCTCTTCGAGGCACCTCCCATGGAAATCCTTCGTTGTTTCTTACTTATTTTTTTATTGACCGCCGCCTGCGGGTGCGCCGGTTCTGGAACCGCTTCCCGGCAAAAGATCGACCCCATCTACCAGGAGAAGATCAGGGACTGGCAGAAGAGGATCCAGAGAGAAGGATGGTCGGAGTCTAGGGTGAACTCCGTCCTGGCGGAAGCCAGGGGTCTGGTAACCTACCGCATGGAAATACGCGATCATTGGGACACCCCGCGGGCGTTCAGGGGAAATGGATACTCCGGGGATTGCGAGGACATTGTGGTTTTCATGATGGGGACCCTGCGAAGGCTGGAATACCCGCACAACATCCGGGTCCTGGTCGTCAGGTCTCTCTTCGAAGACCATGCCCTGCTGCGGGTGGAGATGCCCGGTGGATTTTGGAAGGCATTTGATGTGGCCTCCTCGCCCATACGCCCAGTGGACCCCGCCCGGCTCGCGCCAATCGTCGAATTCGACGAAACCACGGTGGTCTGGCATTCCCTGAAAGGGTCCAGCGTGGGTAAGCAGTAGACTCTTCCTTTTTTCATCTTCATCATTATTTAACACTTCCTTTACTCCTTCCACATCGTTCCGTGCTTTCCTAAATATATGCGGGGCAAGCCTTCCGAGGCCTCAGCAGAATTGCCGACCCAGGGTTATGATGTTGCCTAAAGAAAGGCGGAAGGTTTTATGATGCCATCTCTTTTGTCATCTTCCATCCTTTTATTATTTGCTATTTCCCTAACCCCCTTTTTTTTCCTCCCTCCTTCCGGTCATTGCCAGGGATCGTCCGGGATCCCCCCTCACATCCGGAATCACCCCAAAATCTTGCATGCTGACAAGCTCTTCCAACGTTTCGAGGCTGGAGGGCAGAGAGTCTTCATCATCGTGAATGTAAGAAAAGCAGGGGCGTTTCCAGACCGTCCCAACCTGGAGAGCGCCGGAGAGCGGGAGAACCTCCGCCGTTGGGTCCGCCGGGGACAGGAGCGGATAATCGGACGGCTGGATTCCAACCAAGTGAGGGTAATCCGGCGCTTCGAGTTTCTCAGCGCCATCGCCGCGGAAGTCACCCTCCGGGGGCTCGAAGAAATCCTGGGGATGGAGGAGGTCCTTTCCGTCGAGGAGGATGGGGTCCTCAAGCTGCACACCAAACAGGGCATCCCGCTCATGAACGCAACCCAGCCGCGCACGGAATTTGGGGGGAACGGCGTGTCCATTGCCGTCTGCGACACAGGAATCGATTATACCCACCCCAAGCTTGGGGGCGGGGCCTTTCCCAACGGAAAGGTCATCGGAGGCTATGACTTCGGGGATGAGGACGGGAACCCCATGGATGCAAACGGCCACGGGACGAATTGCGCAGGGATTGCGGCGGGAAATATCGGTTCCACGGGTGATTACATCGGCGGTGTCGCCCCGGAGGCCAAGCTCTATGCCCTCAAGGTCACCCAGGGAACCGGCGGAGAAGCCTATAATTCCGATTTGATCGCCGCCTGGGAGTGGTCCATCGATCATAAGAACGACAGCCCCGCAACCCCGATTCTGATCATCAGCACCAGCCTGGGGACCGGCGGCTTCACCTCCGCATGCGACAACTATTCGCCTTCCATGACCCAGGCGGCGTCGAACGTCACGGCGGCCGGCATTACCCTTTTCGCTTCGTCAGGCAATTCGGGCTACTGTGATAAAATCGCTTTCCCGGGCTGCATTTCCCACATCATCTCCGTGGGGGCGGTGTTTGACGCAAGCCTGGGCACCCTGGGGTTTTGCGTGGAACCGGAGTCCTGCGCACCAAACAAAGAGAGTCATCCAAGTTGCACACCCACGAAGCGATTGGTCGCCTGGTCTTACTCGATCCCCCCGAACAGGGAAACACCTTATTCCAACACGGCAAACTTTCTCGGCCTCTTTGCCCCTTCCCACAACGCCTACACAACCGCCAGGGGCGGCGGCTATACCTCGAATTTCGGCGGAACTTCAGCCGCCTGTCCCTATGCCGCGGGTGCAGCCGCCGTCCTCCAGAGCGCGGCCAAAACCCTGAACGGCGGTTTTCTCGCTCCCGGCTCTGTTCGCTCCATCCTCGCGGGGACTGGCGATTTGATCACGGACGTGAAAATCAGCCACCAGAAACGCCGCATCAACCTGGGCAACGCCGTGGCCGCCCTCACGTCGTCCGTGCCCGCCGCAGGCCCTTCGATCCTGATTATGGGTCTTCCCATCCTTGCGGGAGTATTGATCCTGCGGAGAAAAAGCCGCTGAGTTTCCCTCGAGGGTAACACCCAGTCAATTCGTCTACCAAGGAAGACCCTGGTCCAAGGTTCCACCTCCGTGCCCCATCTCCAAAGGGGCGGGCATGTGCCAATCTTGAAGGGAGTGGATAGGAGGGCGCTTATCCGGCGTAACCTTTTCCCACCACATAAAAGAAAATCAGCATGGATAGCAGAGACAGGAAAATGATGATCTCTTTTCGGTTTTTCAATCGGCCTCCCGTACGCTCTCGCCGGAAAAGGACGCGCCCCCGGCCCAGTGAAGGAGGACAAAAGCGGGACGTCTCTCGCAACGAACAATCCCGGCGGCGCCCCAAGTCGCTTCGTTTGGGTTGAGCGTTTCCAATGTTCGGAAGAAGTTCAGAGCCGAGGGCAGCAAGCCCGAAAGCTATTGAAGCTCGAAAATAGAGGCCCGGAATTAAGGTTGGGAAATGGGGAAGATAATGTTTTCCCGATGGACCGAATCATTCTTCATTGATTTGGGCGCTTCCGGCTGGACCCAAAGGGAGGAGGAGCCGGGTTTTTCCTCGCTCCCCCCGGGCCCAGCCGGGGCGCCCCGATTCCACGGCGGATATCAGCGGCCTCGGCCGCACGTGCGGAACAGATTTTCGGCTTGCTGGGGGACAAACACCTTTTCATAATTGGTGCCGGGTCCGGCCAGGATGCTTAGGCCCTCCATCGGGTGGACCCATTGATCACCACATATGAAAAGGTCAGTGCCTAAAGGCAAGCGCGCTTGTCCTTTGGCGTTTTCGACCAACAGGGCCGGATTGGCCGGGTCGGTCGTTTTATCAATCTTCACCGTTGCCCCCAGCGGTTCGAAGGCTTCCTCGGCCTTCACGAAAAGCCGTTTGTTCATCCAGTTGAGGTCGAAGCCCAGGAACTCGGCGCAAAGGTGGGCAATGTCCGTGTTTTCCATGATCCTCATGGGTTTAGGATAACCGTAATAATAGAAGAAGAGGTCTTCTCCCGTATGGCCGTTAGTGGTCCAGCCGATCACCGAGCGGCTGCTGATCATGGGGCCGATGATATAATTAAGGGAACCTTTTTTGGCTCCCATGATGGCAGCCACCTCCTCAGAGGTCAGGTCAGAGATCCCGTAAAACTGCTCCATAGCACGGCGAATGGCGTCTTCATTCGAGAACTCGCTGTTCAGCATCGCCTCGACCCCCTCGCCGGTAAGCTTGGCTTTCTTCAGCGGATCGACGAGCGGGCCCACGCCCAGCTTCGAATAGGTGTTGTCGGTCTTCTTGCTCCCCAGGGACATTCCCCCGTTTCCATGGTCGGAATAAGCCAGGACCAAAGTCTCGCCGTCCTTTTTGGCGAATTCGAGGGCCACCTTCACCGCCTCATCGAAGGCCAGCACGTCGGAAATCACCCCGATGGGATCGTTGGCATGGGAGGCCCAGTCCACCTTGCTGGCCTCGACGAAGAGAAAGAAACCTAATTTGTTTTGGGAAAGAATCTCAATGGCCTTCGCCGTCATCTCGGCGAGGGAGGGTTGCTCGGGATAGATCTCGCGCCGGTCGAATTCATAGGCCATGGCGTCATCGGCGAACAGGCCCCAGACCTTTTTCCCTTTAAATTTCTGCATGTCCATGCGGTTTTCGACCACCCCGTAGCCCCTGGATTTAAGCACATCCAAGAGGTTCTCCCCGTCGGTTCGCTTCCCGCCCGCGCTGATGGGCAGAAGGTATTGTTTCCCGCCGCCGAAAACCACATCAATGTCCAGGTAAACCTGCTGCTGGGCGATCTCGTTGTAGTTCCCCCGGTCCGGCCAGTGGGCGGAATAAGCCGCCGGGCTGGCATGCTGAATGTTGGATGTGGCCACAAGGCCTGCCGATTTTCCCTTCACCTTAGCCCCTTCCAGGACGGTGGCCACCGGTTTGTACTTCAGTTCCTCGGGAATCGGAGGAAGGGTGGGAATCGTGACCTCTTTGGGCAGCACCCCGATGAATTTGTCGCTGGTTTTGAAGCCCGTGGCATGAGCCGTAGCCGAAGGGGCGGAATCGGTGATGATGGAGTCTGCCCCGTACGTGCGGTATCCAGAGAGAAACATCTCATCCAGGGCCAACGGTCCCCCCTTATACCAACGGGTGATGGTGGTATGGGTCGAGCCGGTTCCGTCGGTCATAAGGACGATGACGTTCTTGGCCTCCGCCAGGCAGGGAGCAAAGGCCATGAAGAGGGACAAAAAAAGAATCCCCGCATAAGACAAGGAATTGCGGGACGACTTTGAACTTTTCATCTTGATCTCCTTTTTGGTTTTTATGTTCTCAACTTCTGTTTCCTAAATTTCAAAGACCTTGGATTCTCTTCCCAGCCACCACCCCCTTTTTTAAAAAGGACTTTCAGGTTTCTTCCCTCCTGCCCAAGCAGGTGTCTTCGAGTCCCTCCTTTTTCCGGGAAGCCTCGCGCCGTGGGGAAGGAAATCAGACGACCTGTGATGGTTTAAAATAAATGACCAGGGTTAAGGCCGGGATACGGCTGGGATAAAAAAATGTAAAATTGTCCCGCTGGAAACAGAGGAAAATTCTAAGGGGAGGTCCTTTCGACTCCCTCTGAGCGGTTAACCCGTCGAGGTCCCAGGGGGTGCTAGGAAGGGGGGGGCCAAAGGCCGAGTCGTAATTCAAGAGTAATTTTCCGGAGGATGGGGTGGAAATGAAAGGAGAAAGATGAAAATGGTTCGGGGGAATCGAGTTTTAAAAAAAGGGCTTAGGCAAAGGGATCGGTCATTGGCGGGATTCGGATTCGGCTTAATCGAATTTGATCAGGGGCTTTTTCATGTCGGCCATGGCGTTGACGATCAATTCGACCAGCCCCCCATAGTAGATATGGCTCCTCTCCCTGCCCTGGTAATATTCAAGAATATCCCGGATGGACCCTTTGCAGTTGGAGCAGGGGGCGCATACATATTTCGGCGTTTCCCGGGGCTCGTTCTTGAAGGCCTCCAGGATCTGGAGGAACTTCTTGCGGCTGCTCACCAAGGTCCGCCATTCGGCAAAATTATAGCCGGACATGATGGCGAACCCGGACCCTCCCCCGCAGCAGTAGTTGTCCACCCCGTGGGGGGTCATCTCCCGGAACCTCGGAGCGATCCTGCGGAGAATTCGTCTTTGAGGCTCCACGATGCCCATGGCCCGGACCACGTTGCAGGGATCATGGAGGGTGACGGGAAAATCGTTTCTCGAGGGGTCGAGTTTGAGCTTTCCGCTCTTTACGATTTCATCCAGCAGAACCAGGGCGGACTCCCGGGGGATATTCAGGTCCCCGGTGAACACCCGGTCGGCGATGACCGTCAAGGCCTTGTGAGCGTGACCGCATTCGCCGATGATGATTTTTTTCACTTTCAGCTTCTTGGCGATCTCCGCGTGCCTCACTGCCACCCGGGCCATCTGCACGTCGTCGTACCATAGCCCGTAATTGACCACA
This sequence comes from Syntrophaceae bacterium, assembly GCA_013388675.1. Lineage (GTDB taxonomy): Bacteria > Desulfobacterota > SM23-61 > SM23-61 > SM23-61 > SM23-61. The sequence continues at coordinate 5,788 of JACAEW010000016.1, forward strand.
TCATACCCCAGCTCTTCGGAAGAAAGCGTCCAAGAAATTCCGGCAGCCTGAAAGATAATGGCAAAAGCTCCCACGTTCTCCGGCCACGCCAGGACCTCGCCCGCATTATGCAGCAAAAGGACCTCGGCCCCTTCTTTGTCCCAGGGGATCTCCACTTTGGATCCGGTGATCTCCTCCATCTCTTCCTGGATGAAATCCATGCTGTCCTTGACCGCCATGGGGTTCATCCCCGTGGTGGAACCTACCCGGAGGTGCTGGAGGGTCCCCTTTTCGTGGATCTCCCGGGGGGCGATCCCCAATTCCTGGGAGAAAAGCTTGCGGATTTCGTGGGTGATGAGGGCATTGTCCACCCCGATGGGACACACACTGGCGCAGCGGCGGCATAGGGTGCAGCGGTAGGCCAATTCCGCCAGCCGGGAGATGGCGGTCCAGTTCAAATCGATGTCCCCCGCCAGTTTCGCCGAGACCTTGCCGAAGGGTTTAATGTACTTCCGGTAAATCCGGCGCAGGACCTCCGCCCGGAAGTTGGGCCGGTAGACCTCCTGCCTCCCGCTCATTTCAAAAACCGGGCAGGCCTCCGAGCACGTTTGGCATCTGGCGCAATGTTCCATCGAGAGCAGAAGGGGTTGGAGGAAGGTCCAGTTGTTCTCTTTTTCAAAAAGCTTCCGCAGCCCCGACAGAAAAGCTTTGAGGTATTTTTCTTCCTCTTCTCGGGTTTTCGGCTTGGGAATGCCGATGGCGATCGTTCCGTCGAGGGAAGCCTCCACATTGGCAATCTTTTCTTCCTTGAGCTCGGTCAGGGTCTGGCTATTGAAATCCTCGTAAGGCGAGGGAAGTGGAGGAATTTCTTCCGCCCGAATCCGTGCCAGGCGGCTGGAAGGTTTGGAAATGTCCTGGGGCTTGAGTTGGGGGGCTTTCATTTTTTCTCCTTGGGGGTCGAGGTCGCGATTTCCGCCCAGCTCTTGGTCCCGTCCGCCCCGATGTGAGGGGCGGCCCAGGTGGGCTTATACCCCAGGTTTTCCAGGACCGCCGCTTCGATGCGGCTCCCGGTCACGTTGGGCCGGTCCTCCCATTTCACCGCATGGTAGAGAAAGTACTTCATAAACATATGGGACATGTGGGTAAGGGGAATGTAGGCGATCAGCAACGAACTGAAAACAACGGATAAGGACCCCAAAAGGGTCCGTTTCCCGGTCACGCCCGCGGGGACTTCGCCGAAAGTCAGGAGCGAATAGATATAGGCCCGGGCGCCATCGAAAGTATGGTCATGGAAGAGCCAGGCCAGAAGGCTGATATGAAAAAAGAGGAATATAAAAGCCAGATTTAAATAGTCGGAAAATGCCGAGTAATTCCGCAGGTCCGGGTCCCTCAGGCGCCGCCGGAAGAGAGCCGCCGTACCCGCCGTTCCCAGCGTCAATCCCAGAAAACCCAGGAGGATGGTCAGATAATAAATCAGCGAACCCCAAAAACCCCGCCCGGGAGAAATGGAAAATCCCAGGATCATAAAAATCGCCCCCAGGGCAAGGAGGCCCAGAGTCCCCAAAATCAGGTAAAGGCCGAAATGGAAAGGAAAAGAAAGGTTCCACAAGCGGGGATTCTCTTTCTTGAGGCCGCGAAGAAAAAGAATTTCGGGGACCATGTAACGGATTTCATTGAGAAGGGAGCTTTTTTTCTCCCTCTCCCACCAGTTGGGCTCTTCCATGTAGGAGCCGCCGTATCGGGCCTTTTCCCCCGCTTCATGTTTGACCGGATAGAGCTCCCAGCGCACATGGATTGGGAGCTTCATCTGTCGGTAAATTCGCCCCCCGACAGCCAAGATGAAGATCGCTGCGCAAAAATAAGTTAAATAAACCAAGGCCATCCTCCGCTTGTTAAAAAATACAGGATTTCGCCACCTTAAGTAATGATTTGAGTCATAGGGGGTCGATGATGGGAAGAGGCTGGAATCATTGCCTATGCTTGAGGTAGGCGAAAACCTCGGTCGTCGGTTTCGGCAGGCCGGCGATTTTCCATGCCTGGAGGGGATCCATGAACTGGTCGTAGGTGCAGCTCCGGGCCTGTCCCACATTTTTGCAGACCCTCTGGACCAGGGGAAAGGAGTCGAATTTTTGGAAATAATCCCGCATGAATCTCAAAATAGCCATCCGTTCCGGCGTGAGCGGACAGGAATCGGCAATCCCCTCCCTCTCGGCCAGGCCGCAAGCGATTTTCTCGTTCCAGTCTTCGAACCGGACCAGGTATCCTTCCCCGTCCACCTCCACCCGGGTCCCGGCATATTCCCAAAACGGCATTTTCTAATCCTTGAATGGCGCAGGGGGCGATTCATGAATCGTCCCCAAGGTGGGAAGGTTCCGCTATGCCGTAGGGGCGCGGATTTCAAACCCGCCCCTACCCTTCCGTTTCTGTTTTCACCGCCACGGCAACTTTGTAAAGGACCGTCAGAATCAACAACCCCATGGCCCAGACGCCGACCGTGATGGCCACCTCCGGCCCGGTGGGATAGTATTCGGTGATCTTTTCCAGGGGGGACGGGATGAACCCGGTCACCACCAATCCAAGCCCCTTTTCGATCCAGAGGGAGGAGAAAACCGCGGCGCAGGCGACTGCCAGAAGAGTCTCGTTTCGACGGGTCCGCGGGTTCATCAGCAGGAACAAAGCCACCGCCGCCAAAATCACCGCCCCCCACATCCAGGGCACGAGAGCCGAGTGCCCATGAAGGCCGACGAATAGATACTTGAAATGCTGCATGTGCTCGGGAACCTGACTATAGAATACGGTAAAAATTTCCATTAGGACGAAAAAAATGCTGGCAATCAAGGCATAGGTGACGATCTTGGCCAGCGCCTGGATGGACTCTCTCCCAGCGTCGAAGCGGGCGTATTTCCGCAGGATAAAGCAGAGAAGGATCAAGAGCGCCGGCCCGGAGGCGAAGGCGGACCCCAAAAAGCGGGGGGCCATGATGGCGGTGAGCCAGAAACTCCTTCCGGGGAGGCCGGCGTAGATAAAAGCGGTCACCGTGTGGATGCTGATGGCCCAGGGAATGGAGAGATAGATCAGCGGCTTGATCCACCCCGGGGGAGGAATCGATTTTTTCTCCGAAGCCAGGACGGTCCAGCCGATCACGACGTTGAGAAGGAGGTAGCCGTTGAGCACGATCATGTCCCAAAAGAGGATCGAGCTGGGGGTGGGATAAAGAATCACGTTGAAGGCCCGGGCCGGCTGCCCCAAGTCGACGATGATGAACGTGAGGCACATGAAGACCGAGGCCACGGCCAGGAATTCCCCCAGGATGGTGATCTTGCCGAAGGCCTTGTAGTCGTGGAGGTAATAAGGCAACACCAGCATGACCGCCGAGGCGGCCACGCCCACCAGAAAGGTGAACTGGGCGATGTAAAGCGCCCAGGAAACGTTGCGGCTCATGCCCGTGATGCCCAGCCCGTAGTCGAGCTGCCGTAGGTAATAAAAGGCCCCCAACCCGATGAGAAGGACAAGGAACCCCACCCAGGTCCAATATTTTCGGTCTCCGATGAGCGCCTTTTCCAGCATCGATCAAGCCATTTCAAGGTTAGGCGACCGTGGTGCGCCGACCGCCGTTCTTTTCTCAGACAATGTAATAGACCATGGGGTTCGTTCCCAGTTCGGGCCTGCGGCGGAGGGTGAGCCGGGCTTGGATGAACTTCCGGATATCCGAAGCCGGGTTCTCCAGGTCCCCGAAAACCAGGGCCTTGTCCTTGCAGGCCTCCACGCAAGCGGGCATGAGCCCCCGGGCCAGCCTCTCTTCGCAGAAATTGCATTTCTCCACCACCCCTTTGGTCCGGGTGGGATAGTCCGGCTTTATCTTTTGGATGAACGGACGGGGGTCCCGGAAGTTAATGGACCTGGCCCCGTAAGGACAACCGGCGATACAGAAGCGGCAGCCGATGCAGCGGTGGTAATCCATCATCACGATGCCGTCTTCCTTGCGTTTGAACGTGGCCCGGGTGGGGCAGACCCGAACGCACGGCGGATTGTCGCAGTGGTTGCAGAGGACCAGGACCGGCCTTTCCTTTACCTGTTTATCGGTGTAGGGATGCTCCTGCCCGGGGAAAACGTCCTTGAAGGGCTCGTTCCAGATCCATTTAATCTCATCTTTGGGGTTGCCGAAGTCGGGCACGTTGTGCTCGCGGTGGCAGGCGTCGATGCATTCCTTGCATCCCGCCGGGCATTTCAACGTATCGATCGCCATGGCCCATCTTTTTCCCGTCAGCCGGTTGGGAAAGAGAAGGGTCTTCCGCGGCTCTGCCCCTCCCAGCGCTTCTAGAGCCGGGCGGGCTCCCGCGCCGAACAGGGATATTCCCGCGATTTTCAATAGGGTTCTGCGGGTGTATTTCATGTCCCGCCCCCCTTCGGGACCACGTGGCAGGCCCAGCAGTTGGGTTTGACTCCGGAATAGCTGTGGCAGGCATCGCAAAATTTCTCTTTATTGGAATGACATCCCAAACAGGTCTGGGATAAACTCATGGGAAAATTCTTCCCTTCATGGTTCGCGTAGAGATGCCTTCCATCCCGCACTACCGCATCCCGCCACCGGTCGAGAAGCTCCATGTGGCTGGCCTTCATGTACGGCGTGGGTTCAACGCATTTCTTGACCGAGAGCTTTCGGATTTCAGGGGTATCCAGGGAAAGGGCCGGCGGTGCGGTCCTCCCCTTTCCATACCAGAATGGCAATGTGAGGAGGACCAGGAAAATTCCCAGGCCGGCGAAGATTTTTCCGCCGCTGTAGATCATTCGGAATCCTCCAGTCCCGCCAGCGGTTCCCCGCGCAACCCCACTTCTCTCCTCTTTTCCCCCTTCATGACCAAGGCGTTCCCCACCAGCTCATGAACCCCGGTAATTTCCACGCCGGGCACCCAGTATTCCATCAAGGTCTGCAGGGTGGCCCGGTCGATGGCGCAGATGCAGGCCAGCCGGTTCACCCCGTGTTTCTCCCGCACATGTGTGACCGCCATGGCCCGGGGCAGACCGCCCCGCAGCCTCATCTCCATGTTTTCATCGGTCCCCAGCCCGGCCCCCCCCCCGCAGCAGAAGGTCTTCTCCCGGATGGTCTCTTCCGGCATCTCATAAAAATGGTTGCACACATTTTTGATCACGTACCGGGGCTCCTCGAAAAGGCCCATGGCCCGGGAGGGATTGCAGGAATCATGGAAGGTGACCCTC
>JACAEW010000209.1 GCA_013388675.1 Syntrophaceae bacterium
GGCCCAGGGGGGTATCCCGCCCGGGGCGGGACAGCCTCGGCGGGAAAAATCCGGGGTTCCGGAGCGCGGGCCCGGCTTCCGCAAGGCACCGGTCCCCGAACCCTTCGCCTCAAACGAAATCCCAGCTTAAACTGCGACAACCCCATTCATTTCCGACGCGCCCCGATGGAAGAACCGCTGCCTCAGGATGTCCTGCCCCGGGCGGGATGCCGCCCTGGGCCCGGCCAATTCTCTTCCGGCGGGGGTAGACCCGGGAAGCTCAAAATCTTCCTCAAGCACCCACTCGATTGGGAGAAGACCCTTTTTAAAAAGACGGGAGGGCTTCAGTTAAAAAATCATTTGAACAAGGAGGATCCCATGAAAATCTGCATTGACCCGGGACATGGAGGGGCGGATTCCGGAGCGGTCGGGACCGAGCCATTTCGACTCGAGGAGAAAGATTTCAACCTGAGCCTGGCGCTCCTCCTGGAGGAAGAACTCGAGGAGAGAGGACACTGGACGATCATGACGCGGAGGAGAGACCGTTCTCTTAGCCTGCCCGCGAGGGCAAATGTATCCAACCGCACCGGGGCCGACCTCTTTGTTAGCATCCATGCCAATGCCGCCGGAAATCCGGCGGTAAAAGGCATGGAAGTGTACCACTTTCCCGGGTCGAAGGCCGGAAAAGCGGCCGCGACCCGGATTCTGGATAGCCTGGTTTCTTCATTTCCCACCCATTCGAACCGGGGAGTGAAAGAGGCCAATTTTGCCGTCCTCCGGCTTACGGATATGACCGCTGTTTTAATCGAGACCGAATTCATTACCAACCCTAAACAGTTGCAGTTTCTTGCGGATGTCGAGAACCAGAAGAAAATGGCCGCTGCGATTGCCGATGGAATTGAAGCTATTGTTTAGCCCCCCCTCCCGATGATTCTTGGAGGGAGGAATCTTCCCCCCAGCGTAAAGTAAGGCGTTTTGAAAGACTTCGCGAAAATCCCTCCGGGCCTCCCTTCTCAAGGGGAGGAGAGCGCGTTAAGAGAGGAGGAAGGAAGGGAAAGTTACCGCTTTTTGATAAGGCCTGCTTTGCCCGGTGGCTTCGGAATTATCACAACTTCATAAGCTTTCCATGATGCGCATTATTTTCTTCTCCCTTTCTGCTTTGTTAATGCTTTTTTGGCCGGTGAAAGCTTTGACCGAGGAACTGCCCATCTTCGATGCCCATATCCATTACAACCAGCCCGATTGGTCGCTTTACTCGCCGGAGAAAATTTTCGGGTTTTTGGATCAGGCCGGAGTTCGGTGGGCGATCGTATCCAGCACGCCGGATGAGGGGACTCTTCGACTCTTCGGAAAGGGCCCGAAACGCATCATTCCGGTTTTGCGCCCCTACCGGACACAGGACGACATGGGAACCTGGATGAAAGATTCATCCATTTTGCCCTATGTGGAGAAAAGGCTGGAACGGGGGATCTATCGGGGGATCGGGGAATTTCATATCTCCCATGCAGAAATCGATTCTTCAGCCGTGGTCCGCGGATTTGCGGAAATGGCCGCCGCGAGGGGACTTTTCCTCTATACCCACACGGATGAAAGCGGGGTGGAAAAGCTGCTTCGCCTCTATCCGCAGGTCAGGATCCTCTGGGCTCACGCCGGAATGTCGGCGACGCCGCAGAGGATCGGTCAGCTTCTGGTCACCTACCAGAAACTTTCGGCCGAAATCTCGATCCGCGGCGACATCGCTCCAGGAGGCCGGCTGGACCTGGCCTGGCGGGACCTCTTCCTAAGCTATTCAGACCGTTTCCTGATCGGCAGCGATACTTATGTGACTTCCCGTTGGGAGTCTTTCTTGGCCATCCATGCCGAGTACCGTTCCTGGTTAAGCCGGCTTCCCCGGGAGGCGGCTGAAAAACTAGCCTTCAGGAACGCCCTGCAACTGATCGGCAAAGGCAAGCCAGAATAAATTCCCTATTCCTCCAGCAGGATCAGGCCCGGATCCTCCAGGAGTTGGATGACCGTGTTCATGAACCGGACCGCCTCGGCCCCGTCCACCACCCGATGATCGAAGGATAGGGACAGGGGCAGGACCTTGCGGACTTCGATCTTCCCGTCCACCACGACCGGTTTTTCGTAAATCTTTCCCATCCCCAGAATGGCCACTTCGGGGTGGTGGATGATGGGAAAGCCGAAGATCCCCCCCATGGCCCCGAAGTTGGTGATGGTGAAGGTCCCGCCCTTGAGGTCTGCCAAATCGATGGTCCGGTTACGGGCTTTCTCCGAAAGCGCTTCCAGTTCAGCGGCCAGTTGAAAGATGTTTTTCGCCCGCACGTTCTTAACCACCGGGACCATGAGGCCGTCCCGGGTGTCCACCGCCACGCCGATGTTGTGGTATTTCTTCAGGATGATCTCGCCTTTTTCATCGTCCAGGGAGGCGTTGAGGTAAGGATGCTCCTGGAGCGCGGCCACCAGGGCCTTCATGACAAAGGGAAGGAAAGTAAGGTGAATATTCTTCCGGGCCGCCCTTTCTTTGGCCCGGGCCTTTAGGGCAACGAGTTGGCTGATATCGGCCTCGTCGATCCCGGCGGCGTGGGGGATGGTGGATTTCGATTTCACCATGGCCTGGGCGATGGTCCTGCGCAGGCCGCGCAGCGGAATTCTCTCCACGACCCCGTGGGCATCGGAGATCGGGGTTTCCTTGATTTCCTTTGTTGGAATTTCTTTCGGAAAGGTCTTTCTTTCTTTGGAGGCCTTCAGCACGTCTTCTTTGGTGATACGCCCCTGAGGACCGGTGCCTCTGACTGTTTGCAGGTCCACCTTCAGGTCGGCGGCCAGCTTGCGGACCATGGGAACGGCCAGGATCGGCGCGGGTTTGGCCGGGGGAGGAGGAATCGGTTTCGCCGGAGGCGTTTTGGGGGGGATCTTTCTTTCAGGTTCTTCGGAGGCCTCCTCGAGCTCTCCCACAACTCCAACTGACGGGCGTTTGGCTTCTCTCTTTTCCTTGGTGGCGGCTTCTGGGGTTTCTCCCGGCTCACCGATGATGATGATGACTGCTCCCACCTGCACGGTTTCGCCCTCTGCCGCACCCAGATTGAGAACCACTCCCTTCCGCGGAGAAGGGATGTCGATGACCGCTTTGTCCGTTTCCACCTGGACAAAGGGCTGCCCCTCTTCGAGGGTGTCACCCACCTTGACCAGCCATTTGACGATTTCCCCCTCGGTCAACCCTTCCCCTAGATCGGGGAGCTTGAATGCAAAAGGCACGGAAACCTCCTAAGGTCATTTTCGAGTTTCGGGTTTCAGGTTCAAGGTTA
>JACAEW010000145.1 GCA_013388675.1 Syntrophaceae bacterium
TCCCAGCTTAAACAGGGACAACCCCATTCATTTCCGACGCGACCCGATGGAAGAACCGCTGCCTCAGGATGTCCGGCCCCGGGCGGGATGCCGCCCTGGGCCCGGCCAACTCTCTTCCGTCAGGGGTAGACCCGGGAAGCTCAAAATCTTCCTCAAGCACCCACTCGCTTGGGAGAAGACCCTTTTTAATCCTATATACCCCCAGGGAACAAGGGTCAAGGATTAAATCTCCGAATTCGACATTCCCTTTTTGGCTTTCCGGAGATTCTTCTTTAAACCGGGTTTGGAAAGGGATAAAATGATTCCGCATCCAAGTGCTTATTGCCAAGCAGGGAGAAAAGGCCGGAAACAGTCTTCAAGAAGAAACCCGAGCTTGGGAAGGTGAAATGGTGTCGGGGGGTTGAAAAAATTCACGTTCCGCGTTCCGTCCTCCGAATTTCGAACGGGAAGGAGGTTCCACATATGGGAATGATGGTTGATGCCGATGTAGTTTTATTCAAGGGGAATGTGATCACCTTGGATGAAAAGAAGCCCCGCGCCCAGGGACTTGCCGTGAAGGACGGCCGCATTCTCTGGCTGGGGACCAATGAGGAAGTTAAGCACGCCATCGAAAGGGGGACGCAGGTCCGCGATTTGCAGGGCATGACGGTCATCCCTGGATTCATCGAATCCCACAATCACACCCTCCTCTTCGGTCTCGGGTTGAGTTCCATCGACCTGACCAAGGTCGGCTCTATCGAGGACATCATTGCTTTGATCAAAGAAAGAGCTGCCAAGCAGAAAGAGGGAACCTGGATCACCGGGGTGGGCTACAACCAGAATGAGTTGAGGGAAAAAAGACATCCCAACCGGCACGATCTGGATCAGGCTGCCCCGCAACATCTGGTCAGCCTTCGCCACACCTCCGCTCACGGCTATGTGGTAAACAGCCTGGCCCTGGCGAAAGCCGGGATTACCAAAAACCGGCCGGACCCTGAAGGGGGAAAAATCGGCAGGGACCTAGCCACCGGCGAACTGACCGGGTTGCTTTTTGAATCTCCGGCCATGAAATTCATCGACGATATCACCCCCAAACCCGGGTTCGAGGATTTGGTGAAGGCTTTGGGAAATGCCAGCCAACGGTTTCTTTCTGAAGGAATCACCAGCGCCATGGACGCCAGCGTGGGGAGTAATGATATCCCCCTGCAGATCGCCGCTTACCAGGAAGCGGTCGATCGGGGAATCCTAAAAGTCCGGCATAACCTGGCGATCTGGAGCGAGGCAATTTTCGATTATTGCCGCTTCGAGGAATCCATGAAGGAAGCCGGGAAAAAACTTCTCGGCCTGGGAATTCGCACCGTCCTCGGCGATGAAAAGCTGCGCATCGGCCCCTTCAAGATCATCGTCGACGGAGCTTTCAGCACGGTCACCGCGGTCACCTACGAACCCTACGGACTCGACCCCAATGAGCGGGGCTGCGGGGTCCTGGTGGTCGAGCCGGAGAAGCTCGCCAGGCTGGCCTCCTTGGCGCACGGGTTGGGTTGGCAGCTTTCCATCCACGGGATCGGCGACCGAGCCATCGATGTCTGCCTGGATGCCTTCGAAGCGGCCCAAGAATCCCACCCCCGGAAGGACGCCCGGCATCGGCTCGAACACTGCACCATGGCCCTGCCCCGGATGTTCGCCCGGATCAAGAAGCTCGGGGTCATCCCGGTCCTCCAGCCGGCTTTCATCTGGGAGTTGGGGGACAACTGGTTCCGTCAACTGGGGAGAGAGACCTGCGCCCAGTTGAAACCTTTCCGAACTCTCCTGGACAATAAAATCCCAACGGCCTTCAGCTCCGACCGCCCGGTGGTCAGCGGCGCCCCTCTCCTGGGAATCCATTCGTCCGTTAACCAAAAGACCCGGACGGGCCAGGACTACGCCCCCCGGGAGAGAATCACGGCGGAGGAGGCCCTGCGCTGCTACACGATCCATGGGGCTTATGCCACTTTCGAGGAAAAGCTCAAGGGATCGATCGAGGTGGGAAAACTGGCCGACCTGGTCATCCTGGCCGAAGACCTCACCCAGGTTCGGCCGGAGAAAATCAAGGATATCCCCATCATGGCTACGATGGTGGGCGGGGAATTCGGGTATCAAAGGTCATGAAGAAGATATTCGCTGCCCTGGACAAGTTGCCGTTGAAACCATCGACTCGGGAATTCATCCGGGAAGGGAAGAAACTCCCCGGGTACACCTTCCTGGATTTTTTGCACGGATATGTTTACGGGCGGTGGCCTTACCTATATATCGGCGTGGGGACAGGGCATCATCCCCTTTCCAAAATCCTGCAGCCTTTGGGCGGTTTCCTTCTCCGGGTCCTTGGCATCGATCTCCAGGATGGGAAGGAAGCGGAACCAAAAGACCCGGGGGGAAAATCCTCTTTTGCCGACACCTATCACGGCAAGGTAATGCCCCTGCAAACGGCCAAGGGGTTGATCCATGTGGGGCGGGAAATAAGCCTGAATAACCTCGAACGGGTCATACCGTATGCTTTTGCCAAAGACCTGATCCTGCGGCAGCCCGAACACATCGTCGCGCTGGAATGCCCCTGCCGGTCCGTACGTTCCAATCCCTGCCTTCCCCTGGATGTCTGCCTGATCATGGGAGAGCCTTTTGCCTCCTTCGTGGCAGATCACCACCCCCGCCGGAGCCGGTGGGTTTCCCCCGAAGAGGCGGCGTCGATCCTCGAGGAAGAACACCGCCGGGGACATGTTCACCATGCCTTTTTCAAAGACGCCATGCTGGGGCGCTTTTACGCCATCTGCAATTGCTGTTCCTGCTGCTGCGGGGCCATGAACGCCCACCGAAACGGAACCCCCATGCTGGCCTCTTCCGGTTACCGCTGCCGGGTTCAGGAGGATTTGTGCACCGGATGCGGCTCCTGCGCAGATGCCTGCCCGTTCCAGGCCATCACCGTCCGGGGAAAGACCGCCCAAGTGGACCCGGATCTATGCCTGGGCTGCGGGGTCTGCGTCGAACGATGCGGACATGGGGTTTTTTTATTGGAGCAAGACAGGTCCTTGCCTCCCCCTCTGGAGTTCAAAGAGTTGAGTGGGAAAAATTAGACTTCCTCCGGAAACCTTGCCCTGGCCCTTTCATCCAAAATGCCACGAGTCGGCGAAACTGGATGCAGGGTTCTGCGCCAAAACGATCCCCAGCAAAGGGGGAGAAGTCTCTTCTCTACAGCTTCGGGGAGAAATTTTTTTCCCGGTTCCTTAATCCTTGCTTTATCGGTATTTCTGCTCCATCAATCCGGGAGCATAAGGGGCGCGGCGGCCGGGGCATTTTTCTCTCTGGCAGAGCTGGCAGCTTTCAAACTTTTCTTCCGTGGGAAACCAGATTCCGGAGACGGATTTCACCGGGGTCATCAGAAAGCTGTCTTTTAGCTGGACGCCGATCGCAGCCGGTGCGCTTCCCAGGAGGGCGAAGAGCGGCCCCTGTTCCGACAAAGGCCAGTCGGGGAGCGAACCGGGATTCATCCGGGACATCGGCCCCGGTTGATACCGATCCGTCAGGTAATCCTGCAAATACCGGATCGTCCCGCGCACGGCGAGCACCTTGATCTCTTCGGCCCAGAACTGCTCCAGGATTCCCTCGACGGATTTGGACCACTCTTCCAGCTCCAGCCCGCATGTGGCTACGTAGGGAAAAATCCGGTACACCTTGTCCAGGTTCACCCGCAGTACCCGGCTGGTAAACTGAACCCCCTCGATCATCAGATGGTCATCGCCCTTGGATTCCACGTAGGCGACCCGGAAACAGACTTTCGGCCTGGCTAGGTTCTCGGCCTCCCGGACCATCCTTTCCAATTTCCCCACCATCTCGGTCCCTTCTTTGATCCTCAGGTTTTTCTTCAACGCGTCCCTATCCACCTTGAAGGGAAGAGCTTCCAATATGGTTGATTTCATCGTTTCCCTCTCCTTTAGCGCACCACCCCCTCCCCGCCCTTCCCGAAGGTGTGAAAAAATTGGGTTCTGTCGTTTAGCCGTCATTCCGGCGAATGCCGGAATCCAGTATTTTCAAAGATTTAAAAACTTCCCGGACCCCGGTTTTCACCGGGGTGACGACAAAAGGCAATTTTTTCACATCTTCGGGGAGGGAAAGGGTGGGGCGAAATTAAGATTTTAACACCCGCTTCCAAGCCCGGTGCATTCCCCAATTGCTGGGGACAAAAACCTGATGGCTCCTGCGCAGCGGCCAGAACCGCCTCAGCATGGAGGGGTAAGAATAAAAGCGCCGGTTGGCCCAGTCATGTCCTTCCTGGAGCTGCTCCACGGCCATTTTTTTCGGCCGGAACACAACATGGTCCATGTCATAAAGGTCCCAGTCCCGGGAAAGGATCCGATCTTCCCTCAAAAATTGTTCGTAAATGCGCGTTCCGGGATAAGGGGTCAGAATGGCGAACACCGCCGCATCGATCTTGGTCTCCTCGCAGAATTCGACCACCCGGGGGAAAACGGAAGCATCTTCTTCATCCGACCCGAAGACGAAGGAGCCCTCGATCCCGATTCCGCGGTCGTGGATTTTCCTTATTTGCTCTTTATACCGGTCCACCCGGTTGAAAGTCTTGTGATGCCTTTTCAGGGTCTCCTGGGAAAGGGATTCAAAGCCGATGAATAGACCATGACAGCCGCTCTCCGCGGCGCTCGCCAGCAAATCCTCGTCATCCGCGATGATGATGGAGGAATGGCTGACCCACTTGACCTTCAGGCCTTTTAAGAAAGCAAAAAGGCTCCGAGCGTACTCCGCGTTGCCGATAATATTATCATCCACGAAAAAAATGAAGTCCTGCCCTTCCAACAGTTTTTCCACTTCTTTCCTTACTTCATCCAGGGGGCGCATCCGATAGGTATGGCCAAAGAATGCGGTGACCGAACAGAAGCTGCATTGAAATGGGCAGCCTCGGCTGATTTGCATGGTGTTGGTGAAAAAGTAGCCTTTTTTTTTCAGCAGGTCTCGCCGCGGGATGGGAAGCCCTCTCAGGTCGGCCTTCCCGTTGGCCCGGTAGAACTCTTGAAGGGACCCGGCTTTAAAATCCTTCAGAAGCTGAAGCCAGGACTGTTCCGCCTCTCCCAGCACCACTGAATCGGCGTGCTGTCCGGCCTCTTCCGGCAACCAGGTGGCGTGAAACCCGCCCAGGACAACGGGGACTGCATTCTGCCGGAAACGGTCGGCGATGGCATACCCCCGCTTGGCCAGAGGAGTCATGATACTGATGGCCACCAGGTCGGGCCGGTCATCAAAGTTGATTTCCTGGACGTTCTCGTCTTCGATGCTAACTTCGATCTCCCGGGGGGTCAGGGCCGCAAGGGTGGTGAGGCTCAGGTAGGGAAACCGGAAAAAGAAATGGCGCCAGAGGCTTCCCTCCGGCCATCGGGGACAGATAATTTTAATTTTCATTTGTTAAGGGACGCAGATCAACGCAGAAAAATCCACATTCAGGAAAGACAACAAAACTTCCTTTTTTAGCAAGAGAAAATTCAGGCTCAGCGATCCTTCATCCTTTACCATCCATTTCTTATCCTGAAAATCTGCGTTCATCTGCGTCCCGTCTCATTCGTTTTTGAACAGCAGACAGACATTGCTCCCGCCGAAGGAGAAGCCGTTCAGGAGGGCATGTCTAATGGTCCGATCCTTTGGCTCGTCAAGGATATGATCCAAATCAAACTCGGGCTCTTTTAGTCCCAGGGTGGGAGGGATCTTCCCATGCTGCATAGCCAGAAGGACCGCTGCGGCGCGCACACCGCCCGAGGCACAGAAGTCTCCCGTATGTCCTTTCAGGGAACTCACCGCCGGCAATCGTCTTCCGCCGCCAAAGACTTTCCGAATCGCCCTCGCTTCTGCCCGGTCCAGCTCCTGGGTTGAATTGGAAGCCGCCGAGAGGTAATCCACCCGATCGGCAGAGATTCCGGCATGGTCCAGGGTTTTTTCCATGGCCCGGGCCATCTGCTCTGCCCCGGCCTCGTAGCGGGAAGTCCCCACTGGACTTCCTGTGGAAGCGCAGGCCGCCAGAGAACCGTAAACTCTGGCCCCCCTTTCCTGTGCCCCGCTTTCTTTCTCCAGGACCAAAATTCCTGCTCCTTCTCCCAACACTCGCCCGTTTCTCCTCCGATCGAAGGGACGCATCCCTTCTTCATATCCGTTCCTTGGAGAAAGGGCCCGAAGAACGGCAAAGCTATGGAAAAGAACGAAGCTCAATTCATCCACTCCTCCTGCGAGGACTACTTGGGCACGATCTTCCTGCAGAAGCCGGAAGGCATAGGCCAAAGCCTGTTCCCCCGAAGCTTCATTGTGGCTGAAGGTGGTATGGGGGCCTTGGAGGCCATGGTAGATGGAGACCTGGCTGGCCGGGGCATTGGGCACTGTATCCGGGAAGAGGCTCGGATTGGCCCCTTCCGGGCCTTCCTTGAGCATTCCCACGAAAAATTCATCGGTCTGGGCGGTGCTTCCATACCCCGTCCCCAGGACCACTCCGATTGCCGGAGCAGATTCCGGGGTGACCTCCAGATTTGCGTCCTGGATTGCTTCGATACTCGCAGCGACTGCCAGGCGGGAGACTCGGCTCATCCGCCGGTATTTCAAAGGGGGCATGAAGTCCTTGGGATTGAAGTCGCGGGCTTCTCCACCGAGGTGAGAGCGATATGCCGAAGTGTCGAAAGATTGGATGGGGCGGATGCCGCTCCTCCCTTCCACGCAGCTTTTCCAGAAGGCCTCTTTCCCGATGCCGCAGGCGGAGATCACGCCAATGCCCGTGACGACAATATTGTCGCGGTTCGGAGTTTCCCCCTCCCCTGCCCTCCCCCCTTGCGGGGGAGGGAACGGGTGGGGGGAATCATTCCGCATTCCGCATTCCACATTCCGCATTCCCCTCATCCTCTCCATTTCCCAATCACCAGGGCCGTGTTGTTCCCCCCGAAAGCAAAGGAGTTGGAAAGGGCCACGTTAACGACTGCCTCCCTGGCCCGGTTGGGAACATAGTCCAGGTCGCACTCCGGGTCCGGAGTTTCATAATGGATGGTGGGGGGAATTCGGTCGTCCCGAACCGCCAGAATGGTAGCTACCGCTTCCAACGCTCCGGCCGCTCCGAGACAATGGCCGATCATGGATTTACTGGAACTCACGGGGACCTTTTTGGCTCTGTCCCCCAAAAGCCTCTTGATGGCCTTTGTCTCGGCTGCGTCATTGGCCGGGGTCGCGGTCCCGTGGGCGTTTATATAATCGATCTCTTCGGGATTGATTCTTCCGTCTTGAAGAGCCAGCTCCATGGCCCGGGCGGCCCCCTTCCCTTCCGGGTCCGGCGCGGTCATGTGCTGCCCATCCCCGCTAAGCCCGTAACCCATGATTTCGGCGTGAATTTTTATCCCCCGCTTCCTTGCATGGCCCGCTTCTTCCAGGATCAGAAAAGCCGCCCCCTCCCCCAGGGAAAGACCCTTTCGGTTTAGATCGAAAGGCCGGCAGTATTCCTCATCCACGGAGCGCAGACTGTTAAAGCCTCCGAAGGTAACCTCGGATAAGGATTCGCTCCCGCCCGCGATGGCAATATCCACCTCCCCGGAGCGGATCGAATCCAGGCCGCAGCCGATGGCCGTGGCCGAGGACGAACAAGCAGTGGCGATGGTCGCCCGGGGGCCGAGGATCCCATATTCCTCGGCGATGAGGTCATTGAGGGCGCTGGTGGAAAAAGGAAGAAGGAGGGTCGGCCGGACCTTGCGCCATCCTTTCCGGATCATCTCTTTTCGGTATCTCTCGGCCGAAAAAATTCCCCCGGCCCCGCCTCCGATGAAGATTCCAA
>JACAEW010000066.1 GCA_013388675.1 Syntrophaceae bacterium
CATTTCCGACGCGACCCGATGGAAGAACCGCTGCCTCAGGATGTCCGGCCCCGGGCGGGATGCCGCCCTGGGCCCGGCCAACTCTCTTCCGGCAGGGGTAGACCCGGGAAGCTCAAAATCTTCCCCAAGCACCCACTCGATTGGGAGAAGACCCTAAATTTTTTTCTATTCTAACGATCTATTGTTTTTCTCTGGGTTCTCTGTGCCTCCGGGATGGAAATGTCTTTTAGAAGTTTTCCTGGATGAACTTTTCCAGGCCCTCCCGGAAATTTGGGTGGGCTAGGGCCGTCAAGGCCTCCGCCCTCTCGCGCAAACTCTTGCCCCCTAAATCTGCGACCCCGTATTCGGTGACCACGAACCGAATCGAGTGGCGAGGATGCGTTACCGCCGAACCCGGCAACAACTGGGAAACGATCCTCGAACTCTTCCCGTCCGGGGTCGTCGAAGGGAGGGCAATAATCGATTTCCCCTGGGGAGAAAAGAGGGCCCCCTGGAGGAAATCGAAAGACCCCCCGATGGCGCTAATCTGTTTTCTTCCTACAGTCTCGGCGTTCACCTGGCCGGTGAGGTCCAGCTCGATCGCCCCCAAGAGGGAGAGAAACTTCTCAATCTGTCCCACCACCCGGGAGTTGATGGTGGTCATAATGGGACGGCCTTCCACCAGGGGGTTTTCATGGACAAAATCGAAGAGTCTCTTGCTTCCCAGGATCTCCGTGACGATCATCTTCCTCTGTTGCCCCGGACTCGTGGTCTTATCCACCAGTCCCCTCTCCACGCAATCCACCATGGCATCAATGCCCATGGCAAAAAAGCGAAGGTCCTTCTTCCCTTCCAGGGATTGAACCACAGCGTCCGGGATCGATCCGATGCCGATCTGCAGGGTTGCTCCATCCGGAATCAGATCGGCCACATATTTTCCAATTTTCTTTTCTGCCTCACCCATTTTTTCGGCGGACGGGTATTCCAGCAGAGGACGGGAGGTTTTTACGAGGGAATCAATCTGGGAGATATGGATAAAAGCATCCCCCAGGACCCGGGGCATCTGGTCGTTCACTTCCGCGATGACCCTCTTCGCTTGCAGCGCCGTGGGAAGGGAATGGCCGATGGAAACCCCGAAGCTCAGGTACCCGTTCTGGTCAGGGGGCGAGAGATGGACCAGGGCAACGTCGATCGGCCAGATTCCGTTGCGGGAAAAAACCAAGGGCGCATCCCCCTGGCGCATGGGAATATATTTTACCGTTCCCTTTTTCAGCAGGTGGCGGATCCGGGGGGCGCACTGCCAGGTGCGGAAGGAAAAATTCTCCTCCAATCCTTCCTGCAGAAAAGGATATTCAATCTGCAACCCGCTGACGATCTCCACCTTGTGCAGACGGTCTCTCTGGACGATTAATTCCTCCACCAGGGTCCGGGGCAGCCCGCAGCAGAGAGGAAGGATCAAACGGTCCCCCGAATTCACCGCTCTCAGGGCCTCTTCGGCGGAAACCCAATTGGAAAGGCGCTTCATGTCCCCGTCGCCCCCAGAAAGCCAATGGCCCGGCCGGTCACCGTCTTTTCTCCGTTCTGTTTTTCCACTGCCAGGTCACATTCTACCCACCTTTTCTCCCCCATCGTCCGGACCTGCGTGACTTTTCCGCTGACCCGAACCTGGTCGCCCGGCCGGATGGGGGCCAGGAACCGAACGTCCAGGAGCTTTCCCCCGCTCATCCATCCCATTCCGAAGCAATCCATCATCAGCTCATTCAGAAAGGCCAGAGACATGGGGCCGTGGGCAATCGGACCCCCGAATCGGGTCTGCTTGGCATATTCCGGGTCCACATGGAGCCGGTTAAAGTCGCCGGAGGTCTTGGCCCAGCGTCGGATGCGGTCCTGATCGATTTCTTTCTCGATCACCGGAAGAGGATCCCCCGGTTTCACCATCTTCAACATCTTTTTTATTCTCCTTTGTACCCCATCCCTACCCTCGCGCCTCTGAGGGGGGGAGGGAGGGAGTCATTTCGGCCATATGGCATACAGGCGTGTGGTACTTACCGGCATTCCTTTCTGGTCCTGGGCTTCGATCAGAAAAGTCACCCGCTTTCTCTTTTTTTCATCCTCATAGCTTTCCATTACCTTAGCCTGGACCTTCAGAATATCCCCTATTTTAATGGGATTCTGATATTCGATCGCCTGCTTCGCCAAGACCCCGCCCGAGGGCATGGCATACTCCTGCAGGTAGGAGAGGCGGGCGTAGATCGCCGCCAGACCCGGGGGAGCGAACCCCTCTTCATACAGGGGATGACGGTCTCCCACGGTTTCGATAAAATCCTGAACCAACTCCGGGGTGACCGGATATTCCAGGGCCTTGAATGTCCGCCCTACGGAAAGGTCTGCGAATACTAACTCCGGTTTATCTTCCTGGTTGTTCATTCCCTTGGCTCCCTTATTTTCTCCCCCGGGATAAAGATGAGCTTGACCTGCCCTTCCAAAAATACATCCCCGTTGGCCTTCTGGCTCAGGACCTCCAGGGTCGCCTCGCCGCCGCTCTTTTCAAGGGCCAGCACCTTGAACCGGGTGATCAGAAGGTCCCGTCCCCCAAACTTTTCCCTTTCGACAACTCCATCTGCGAAAATCTTCAAATTTTCCGGAAGAGGCCAGTTCTTGGCCAACGCTTCGCGAATGACCTTCTCGACGAGGGCTTGCCCGGACAGCTTTTCTTTCACCTTTCCGGCAAAAAGAAGGGCGGGAGCAATCTCCCCGCCCGGCCTCAGAACCGGAAGGGAGAGCGGCCGGGGGCTGCGGTGCCGGACCGGCCCGCTGCGGGTTACGTGCCCGAGGAGAGTCCGGCCGCAGAACTCTTCGGCCATGAGTCCCGTTTCCATTACATCCTCTATGTTGAGTCCGGTTTGAATCCCCATCTCCTCCATCATGAGCACCATGTCTTCGGTGCAGGTGTTTCCGGCGAATCCCTTATGGTACTTGGGCCGTCGGGTGGCCGGTTGCCCTCCCATCCCCCCGAAGGAGCTGTCGTGCAGAACGATCCCTTCCTGCAGAGCGGCCAGGGTGTTGGCCAGCCCCATTCCCCGGGTATCGTGGAAATGGGCCACAAAGTCCACCCCCGGGAAGCGATCTTTCATCTGGGCAAAGACCTCCCGGACCTGTTTCGGGTTGGCTTCTCCCGTGGTATCCCCGAGCATGATGGAGGTCGCTCCTTTATCCAGATACCAATCGGTAAGCTCGATGATTTTTTCCCTGGGAACCTCTCCGGCCAGAGGGCATCCGAAGGCCGTCCCGATGCAGCCGATGACCCTGATCCCGGCCTGCCGGGCCCGTTTCACCAGGTCCCCCAGGGGGGGCATGGCTTCCTCGAAGGTGCGTTCGAGATTGGCCAGAAGATGATCCTCGCTGGCCGACAGAATGGCGGTAATCTCCTGCACCCCAAAACCCTTGTCGCGGGCCTCCAGGAGCCGGTCCAGGCCTTTGTCGTTGGGAATGATGGCAATATAGGTTACATCCGCAGGGCGTTTGATACCCTTCAGCACCTCCAGGGAATCGGAGAACTGGGGGATCAGCTTGGGATGGGCGAAAGAAGTGGCCTCAATCCGTTTGAAACCGATATCCACCATCCGGTTGATGATGGCGATCTTTTTCTCCGTGGGAATGAACTGGTCCTCCCCCTGGAGCCCGTCCCGGGCCCAGCATTCGCAGATATTCACCCGTTCGGGGATTCGGCTCATGTTATTTCTCCTCCAATCGCTCCCCTCTTTTCAGGGGCGAAGGAAAAATCTCTTTCCGCCTCCCTTTCCAGGCCAGCCAGGCGATCAAGGCCCCGGCCATGATGATCCCGATCAAATCCGTTCGCCATTCGGGGGCGGCCAAAAGGAGTCTGGCGACCACAAATCCGATTCACGGGAAAAGCCTAAAAGGCCGACTCCCTGTAAGTATCCTTCCAGGGAACCGCTGATCAGAAAAAGGAGAAGGAAGAATCCCCATCCGCCGGGCCCATGGAAAGCATCAGAGGCTTGTTTCGGTTACCCTCCGAGGGGGCGCCCGAACCCGATTTGCCCCGATCGTTTAAAGTAAAAAAGAATGCCTCTGCAAGAAGCCGGTTAGATTCCGGGAGGCCTGTTGGATATGGTCTTCCATGGCCAGCCGTACTTTGAGGGGATCTCTCTTCTCCAGGGCTCGAAGGATCTTCTCATGGTGCCGGGTATTCCTCTCTCTCTGCCCCGGGATCGACAGGATGATGCGCCAGTACCGGGCAAATTGATCCCGCTGGTTTTTTAGGAGTTGAAGGAGGCGGCGATTGCCGCCTTTATCGATGAAAAACTGGTGGAAGCGTACGTTTAGCCTCTGCCATTCCTCCGGGTCCTTATGGACGCTTTTCCTCAGGCGTTCATGGATGGAGCGCAGGTTTTGAATCTCTCCCCGGCTCATCTTGGGAACGGCCAATCCCGCGGCGAGCCCCTCCAAGGCCGCCTGGATCGCATAGGCCTCTTCGATGTCTTCAAGGGAAAGGCGGGAAACTTCGCTGCCTTTGTAAGGGATGATCTTGACCAGCCCCTCCAGTTCGAGCTGCTTGATCACCTCCCGAATCACGGTGCGGCTGACTTTAAGGGTTTCGGCCAGGGAGGATTCCACCAGCCGCGAGCCGGGCAGAAGACGGCCGGAGAGAATCTGCCGCCGAAGATCGGCATGGATGCTCTCTCTCAGGGGCTGGGTCTGAACGGGGGGTCGGGGAGTGGACAAAGTCCCTCCTTGGGGCTGAAAAAGTGTTTACAATATTGTTTAAAATATGTCAAGAGCCAAAAGAAGCGCCATGCGAACTCGGGAACTCCGGCCGGCCTTCCTTCCTCCGTTCCATGGGGAGAGCATCCCGCAGGTTTATAGACTTCCGTTTGTTTATCCCCTGCGGGGAGATTGGGTCAGCGGGATTCGTCCGAATCTTCCGGGGAAAGTCGGTCCCAGGCCGCTCCGATGCCCCGGGATTTGAGGGACACTTTCTGGACTTTCTCCGAGGCGGTTTTGGGCAGGGAGGAAACAAATTCCAGATAGCGGGGGATCATGAATTTCGGCAGCCTTTCTTGGCAGGTCTCGATCAGCTCGGGCGGGCTCACAGATCGTCCTTCGCGCAAGACCACGTAGGCTTTGATTTCCTCCCCCAGGATCGGGTCCGGTACCCCGACCGCCGCGGCTTCGGCCACCGCGGGATGATCCGTCAGGACCTTCTCGATTTCATAGGGAGTGATATTCTCTCCCCCCCGGCGGATACTCTCTTTCTTCCGGCCGCAATAATAGAAATATCCCTCCGAATCGACCTTGCCCAAGTCCCCGGTGTGAAACCATAGGTTCCGATAGTCCCGCAGGGTCTCCTCCGGCATTTTGTAATATCCGCTGAACATGATGAAAGGTCTCTTCGGTCGCACCACGATCTCACCCACCCGGCCTGGAGGCACCTCGTTATCCTGGTCATCGAAGACCTTCACCTCGAAACATTCCCGGACCTGCCCCACCGATCCCGCTTTGATCTTCCCCGGCCGGTTGATGGTATTCCAAGTCCCGGTTTCCGACATACCATACAGTTCACATACCTGGAGGCCAAAGCGCCTCGTGGCGGCTTCGTGAACCTCCTGGGGGGCGCCGCCCCCGAAGCATTTTTTGGCGGAGGAGCCTTTTTCTTCTTCCCTTTCCGGCTGGCTCAGAAGAATGGGTAAAACGGCCCCCACGTAGCTGAAGGCCGTGGCCCGGTAGGCCCGAATATCCTGCCAGAACCGGGAGGCACTGAATCTTTCCGCCAGGGCGACCGAGCCTCCCGTAACCAGCGCGGTGAGCACGCAATATGCCTGGGGATTGGCATGGTACAGGGGCAAACAGGTGTAAATAATGTCCTCCGGTGTCAATTCCACGTAATCGCGGAGGTCCATGGCTGCGGCAATGTAAGCCCGGTGAGGATTGACCACCGCCTTGGGCCATCCAGTCGTTCCCGAGGTATAGGTGATAATGAGAGGATCTCCTGCCTCCGGAGGCTCCCCTTCGACCGCTTGCGAAGAAACCGCCGCCAGAAGACGGGATAGGCTGTGGGATCTCTCGATTTCCGAACTTTCCCCGCCCAGGTCACAAATGACCGCCGTCAGTCCCGGGGTTTTCCCCGCTTTCTTGAACTCCCCCTGGAATTCTGCCGCTAACAGAAAATATTTCACATCGGCCTGAGCCAGGGCATATTCCAATCCCTCCGCCTTCCATTGGGTATTGAAGGCCACCAGAACCGCTCCCAGTTTGGCCAGTCCGAACCAGCAGGCAATCCATTCAGGGCCGTTGGGGAGCATGACCGCAACGTGATCCCCCTTGCCAACCCCGAGCTCCCGAAAAACCCGGCTGAACCGGTTGCTGAGGAGGTCTATTCCCCTGTAGGTAAAATGGGAATCGCGGAAAAAAAGATAATTCTTATCCCCTTGCTGCCGGGCCATTTCCGTAAGAAGGGTTTTCAGGTGGTCCATTTCTACCCCAGGACCTGCTTGGCTATGTTGTTCTTCATTACTTCCAGCGTGCCCCCGGCGATGCACAACGACTTGGCGTCCCTCCAATACCGCTCGAAGGGAGCTTCCCGGTAACATCCATGGCTGCCGGTTATCTGGATGGCCTGGGAAACCACCTCCAGGCTGACCTCTCCGGCCAGCAGCTTGGCCATGGAGGTTTCCCGGGCGGGGTCTTTTCCACTGTCTTCCATCCAGGCCGCCTTATAGCGCAGCAGGGACGCCGCTTCCAGCCGGGTGGTTATCTCGGCCACGATCCAGCGGATCCCCTGGAAGTCGGCCACCGAATTTTTTCCCACCCTCCGGCTCTTCGCGAAGGCAACCGCCTTTTCCAGGGCTGCCCGGGCAATCCCCAGGAGACAACTGGCGTTCCCGATCCGGCTTTGATTGAAGGCCGAAAAGAATACCTTGACACCCTGGCCTTCCTCTCCGATTCTCCTCCCCTCCGCCACGCGGCATTCCTCGAGGCGGAAAGAGTAGATCGGGGAAGCCCGCAGCCCCATGGGGTCCATCTTTTCGGTGATCCGGAAGCCGGGGGAGGTGCGGTCTACCAGGAAAACGGTCAGGCCCTGGGGAGACAGGGCGAAGAAGTTGATCACCTGGGCTTCCGCCGCGTCGTTGATATGAACCTTTTCTCCATTCAGGAGGTAATCCCTTTCTTCCTTTCGGGCTGTGGAAGCCATTGCGCTGAAAGACGAACCCGCCTCCCTCTCCGAGACGGCCGTCGCTGCCAGCCATTCTCCCCCGGCCAATCGGGGCAAGAACTCCCGCCGCTGTTCTTCCGTGCCGTGATGAAGGAGCATTTTTTCAGTCTGGTAATGGCCGTTGTGGATGTACGCCGCGCTGGCTCTGGCGATCTCTTCGCACAGGATTCCATATTCCGCGGCTCCCAGGCCTTGTCCGCCGTAATGGGCTGGGACTGTAAGTCCCAGGTAACCTTCCCGGCCCATTTTTCGGAAGGTCTCCCGGGGGAAGAGGCCTTTTTCGTCATATTCCCGTGCCTCGGGCTCAATGACCTTCTCGGCAAAAACCCGAACCGAAGCTTGAAATGCTTTCTGGGCTTCGCTCAATTCAAAATCCACCCGTTTCCTCCATTTCTGTGGGTCGAAAAAACCAGGAATCTTTGCTCGGCAAGTTCTTATTCGAGACTGCTCCTCCCCGAAATGCACCTGGGCCCCCAAAAAAGACGATATCTTTCCCTTTTGGCCACCTGAAACTCATGGGAGAAGGTTGAACCTGGAAATCATTCAAATATCCATAAGGGTATAGCTTTTGTTTCCCCAAGAATGGCTTCAAAAATCCGCAAAAAAATCATGCGATGCTTTTCTGGAAACCTACCCATACCGTTCTCACGCAGACTCTTTACATTTTGACCCGATTTTTGGTTACTCGTTGGGGCGGCCATTGCTCCAGGGAGTGAGGGTTCAAAGGATTTGGAAGCGGTCGTGCCGCCCTCCGATTTTCCGGAATCTTATTGAAGAGAATGAGGTTTGTCAAGCCTGCGAGATCATAGCTGCAATCGTTTCGACGGGATGGCATTTTCATCCTCGCTTCCTCTAAAAGGCCACATTTTTTGCTTGACATGCCGATTCGCATATATAAAAATACGGCAAATATTAAAATTGGGATTGCAGGGGGCTCCTGCAATAGACGCTCACCTTCTTATTCCGGCCAAAGCCTGAATCACGTATTTTTTGAATACCGCTCCGTGCGAGAGCGGATTTCTTTTATTCTTATACTTGCTCGGAATGACGGCTTTCCTTCTTTTCCCTGTTTTGGTGGTGACCTTTTCAGTGGGCTGATCGTCTTTCTTTTAGGGGATGGAAAAAATGGCTGACCGGGAAAGAGAGACAAAACACCATTTCGGCGTGGTCAAATTTCAAGAGAGAAAGCATCCCAGGTTTTTGCTGAATCTGCCGGTGGAATATTACCTTGCGGAGTCGGATATTCAAGGAATCGGACACACGGGAAATGCCAGCGAAGGGGGGTTGATCCTTTATCTTCACAAGGATTTCAGGGTCGGTGACCTCTTGAAACTGAAACTCTTCTTCTCTTCCGGGGCTGGAATGAATACCGTCGAAGTGTTATCCCAGGTGATTTGGACTGAGAAATTGGACCATAAGGAGTATCGTTGCGGAATCAAATTCGTGGGGATTTCCCCGAAGGACATGGAGAAATTCAACGGGTTTTTGAAAGATTTTTCCGCCTCATCCCATTGAGCCTGCCCAACTTTTCCCTGCCCTTTTGCGAAATCATCAAGTTCATCCGAAAACAATATGATAGCCGTCTACTCCCGGATCGTAATAATCCTTGGCCATTTTACTTAGGGTGAACCCGCTTTTTAAGAAAAAGGCGAGTTTTTCCTTTCGGGTGATGGCGGTTAATCTTCTTGCCATTTTCTTTACTTCTTCCAGGATTGCTTTTCCTATTCCTTTACCCTGATATTCTGGCAGGAGGCTGAAGTCGACGATGTATCCGGTGCCTTTGGGCTTCCCTTCAAGGATGACATCCCCGGCGTATTTCCCATCCACTTCCACCCGATAAACCTTACAGGTAGCCAATAACATTTCCCAGGTTTCCCAGTTCCAGATCAAGTAGGGCTCATGATAAATTTTGAACTGTTCGCGGTAATAGAAATCCACGTCCGGGGCGACATCTTCTTTGAGGGTTATGATCATTGTAGCGAGGCGGTGGATCGGAGGAGAGAAAAGGGATCAACTCGTGCTCCGTTTAGGATAATCCCCCAGTGAAGGTGAGGGCCGGTGGACCTGCCCGTGGACCCCACCCGGCCCAGTTCGGCTCCCTTGAAGATATGATCCCCCACCCGGACCCGTGCCTCCGAGAGATGGAAATACATGGAGTAGAGACCCCATCCATGGTCCAGAACGACCGATTTTCCGGAGAAGAAAAGATCGTCGACCAGGGCGACCCTGCCGCTGTTGCTGGCCCATACGGGAGTTCCCTCCTCGGCCCGCAAGTCAACGCCGGTATGGGAGCTTTTAGGCTGCCCGTTGATGATTCTTCGCGTTCCAAAGGCCCCGGACAGTTCTCCCTCCACGGGGCGGATAAAGGCCCCCTTCCAGGTCCTTTCATTCCCGAACCTCTGAAATAACTCTTTCAATCGTTTCGACTCCCGGGTTACCCGTTCGAGGGTTTTGGGGTCCAAATCCACCATGGATTTCGGCAAAGTGA
>JACAEW010000036.1 GCA_013388675.1 Syntrophaceae bacterium
AAGAAAAAGGGATTTGGCCCTGCTCCGTTCCCTGGGAGCCACGCGGAAAACGGTGATGGGGTTGGTCATTTGGGAAGCGCTTATCATCAGCTTTTCAGGGGGGCTCCTGGGCCTGGCTTGGGGCCATGGATTGACCGGGGTTGGAGCCTTATTCATCAAAGCGGAGACCGGCGTGGGATTTGCCGCGGCCTATATTTCCCATGCCGATTGGCTCGTCCTCCCTGGGGCCTTGCTCCTGGGCCTTCTGGCCGGCCTGGTGCCCGGCCTGCAGGCCTATCGTTTAGGAATCCTGCAGAATCTTTCGCCCCTGTCCTAATCCGGCTCGCGGAGGGAAAAAATGGATAAAAAATTCCCCTTCTCGGCGATTCATTTCACTCTGCTGGCTTTGCTGGGCTTCCTCCTTTTCCATTCTGATCTGGCGGGGCAGGGCCATGGCCATAAGGCTCATCATGGAGGGGTCCTCAACGTAATCGGCAAAGAGTTCGGCCATGTGGAGATTCTGGTTCAAGGGGATATGCTGGAGGCCTGGTTTGTGGGCGGAGGGCATGATACCGGCCGTTCGGTTCCTATTCCGGCAGCGGAAATCGTCCTGACCGCGACCATTCCCGAAAAGGGGCAGAAAAAACTGATTCTAAAAGCGGACCCCCTGAAGCTGGCGGGGGAGAGAATCGGGCATTGCTCTCATTTTATCGCCCAAGCCGAATGGTTGAAAGAAGTGAAGGAGTTTGAAGCCCGAGGGGAGACGTTTTTTAAGGGGGTCCGGCAACCCCTGGTTATTAAATACCCCCGGGGGCACGACCCGGTACATAGCCTCGGGGAAGAAAAAGGGAAAGAAGGGAAGAAATGAGGGTCTGCCGCCTTTGGGTTCTCCTTTCCATCTATCTGGTCTTGGGCCAGGGAATGATCTATTTTTGCAAGGCACAGGAAAGGAGGGATAACCCCAAAAGCCAGGTGCGAATCATCGAAGAAAAAGGCCCAGCCGGCCATCAAACCATCGGGATCGATGAAAGCTCCCTCCATAAGGACCCCGGGAAAGAACTCGCTTTGTCTTTTTCCACCCTTATGACCTGGCATTACGAACCGAAAACAAATCCTAAACCTCCCGAAAGCATAAAAAAGCTCGACGGGCATAGAATAAGAATTATGGGATTCATGTTCCCGTTGCAGGAGGGAAAGACCATTAGCCATTTCTGTCTCCTTCGCACCACCCAAACCTGCTGCTATGGTCCCCGTCCCGAATACAATCAGTATATCTTTGTGGAAATGGCCAAACCCACATCCTTTTACCGGCTCGACCCGGTCGCTTGCGTGGGAAAATTTAAAGTGGACCCCTCCCCGGAAGAGGGGTTCATCTATCGCCTGGAGGGGGAGCGGTGCGAATCGGTTTCCGAAGTGAAGAGGTGAGGGACGGAATGAAAGGTTCTTACCTTCGGATGCTTTTGCTGGTTCCTTTATTCTCCTCCTGGCTTAGCGGCTATGCCGCCGGATGCCCGGCTTGCTGGGCAGGCTATGGCTCGGGGGATGAAAGGTTCAATAAACCTTTGGCCGACCTGAGAATCCTCTACGAAAAGGAGGGAAAGAATGCCCTCCCCGCCATTCGGGAGGCGGTGAGGACGCACTTCGATCCCATGGTCAAAAAGAGGGGCATCGAATACCTGCTGGAAATGAATGATGTCGAATCGATCCCCATGCTGGAGGATATGCTCTCGGAGTTGTTCAAGAGGGTTTCTTTTAGTTCCTTCGGCGCGGACTCGATCGATTTCCAGACCCGGTTGAGGGTTTCTCATGCCCTGGCCCGGCTGGGGTCCAAAGGATTCGCCGACCGCATTTGGGAAAGGTACGATCGCCTCGATCTGCCGAGAAAGTCGGAAGTTCCCTACCTCCTGAATGGCCTCGGGGACCCCAAATTGAGCGATCGCCTGGCGGTAATCTTGAACCGAGGAGAGGATCATCAATTGATGCTGGGGGCCATTGAGGTCATGGCCATGGGCGAAGATGCCAAAGCGGTTTCCTTTCTGAGATCGAAGATCGTCGAGTGGGAAGGGAAACCATCGCCCCTCCAAGATTCCGGGAGTAGGGCAGCCCCCATCATTCATTATTCGGTGTTGAGGATCAAGGCGGAGCAAGCCTGTTTCTCGATCGAAGAAAGGGTTAAAAAAACCTCCCCCGCGAAGTAACCTCCGGACTCTTTTCATTTCATATCTTTTCCTGTTTCAAACACCGAAGAGGCTAAATCCGCTGGCCGGGCCCCCGGTCCCGCCTGCAAGATCAGAAGGCTTCCCCGGAATTTACAACACCCTTGACAGGTCTGGGTTCTTCCTATAAATTCCCAGGTTGAAGCGAGTTCTTATCCCCAACCCAAGAAAGGAGATTTGGCATGAAACGATCGTACTGGCTGGCTCTCTGCACTTTGGGTACTTTTCTTTTGGTCATCGCTGCAGGCCCCTCGCCGGCAGGGGTTTTTTGGCCCGAAAAATGGTGGCCTTCGAAGTGGGGACCCGACGACGAAAAGGGCTCTTTTAATACGATTACACCGAAGAAGATCATGTCTTCCCTCAAAGTGGTAAAAACCGGAAAGGTCTATAGACTTGCCAGACCCTATACCAACGATATGCCCAAATTCGGCAGCCGCACCTATTCCCTTCATATTCCGGGCTTGCCCGTCGGCGGCCCGCTGGGGAATAACAACATTGTATGGAATGACGAATTTATCGTCGGGGAACTCGGGCAGGTGGGAACCCAGTTCGATGGCCCGGGTCATGTGGGCATTCGGGGAAAAGACGGCGTGGACCGGTGGTACAACGGCCGGGAGCTGGCCAAGGCGGAGAACACCTACGGTCTGAAGCAGAATGGCGTGGAAAAGCTCGGCCCCTGCGTCACCCGGGGGGTTCTGATCGATGTGGCCGGGCTCAAGGGCGTCGATTCCTTGAAAAAGGGCGAAGTAATAACTCCCAAGGACATCGAAGACTGCATCAAAAAGGCCGGCATCGCTCCCATTCAGGAGGGAGATGCGGTCATATTCCACACCGGGTGGGGCAAATACTGGAAGGACCCGGCCACGTATAACGCCGGATGCCCAGGGATCGGCCTGGAGGCAGCCAAATACCTCATCAATAAAAATGTTTCCATGCTGGCCGCGGACACGTGGCCGGTCGATGTGATCCCGAGTGAGGACCCCAACGGGGCCTTCGACATCCACAACCTCATGCAGACCGTAAATGGGATTTGGTACCTTGAAAACCTGGATAATGAAGTGATGGCCCGGATGGTCAAGGACAAGGTGTATGAGTTCCTTTTCATCTTTGTCCCGGTTCCTTTCGCGGGGGCTACGGGGTCCCCGGGGGACGCCATAGCCATCCAGTAGGGTTAAAGGCTTCGGCAAAGACCCAAGAACAGGCCGCTCTTTTGTCTGCTCATACAAAGATAAGAACTCGCTTCGGTCGAAAAGAGCGCTTGCTTCCCTCCAGTGAGGTGTGGGGGGTCAAAGAATTTTTCGTTGACTTCCCTTTTCCAATTGACTGTTCTTTGCTCAGCCTGATTCTCGACCAAACCCCTCGCATTTCATCCGGAGAGCGGGAAGAAGTTTATCCCGTTACTGACGAATTATACCTATTCCCGCATGGGAAATGGGCATGCCGACCGCGCGGGTGTTGGGGCCATAGGCCTCTCAGGAGACGCCGGGGCTTAGCTCGGCGCCGACGTTGGCGGTCTGCGACTGCACCGGCGCGGGGGCCGCACCGAGGCCGGCGATGAGCAGCGCTGCGGCGGCCGTCTGCAACAGCGCGTGCCGGCAGGGACGGTCGCTGACTCGGTGGCTCACGCGCCGCCTCCCGAAAGACTGCGAGCGAAACTCGATTGCCTTGACGGTCGTGTCCATCAGCCCCTCGCTTCAAAATCAAACCTGAGAGGACCTTGCCCTCATACTTCCGTCGGGATAATCCTCCGTTTGTGCGGCTTACCGATGCTGAGGGGGGGAGATTACCTGACCCGGGTCCACAGGTTGGTCTTCCCGATCAGGGAGATGCCGATGAAGCCCCGGACCTTCAGGGTTTCTGGATTTTCGAAGGAGAGCTTGCACTTGTAGGTCTTGCCTTCCCGGGGATTGTAGATGAAGCCCCCGTCCCAAAGGTTTTCCCCGGAATGGGTAAACCCCCAAACGATATTCATCCCCAGGATCGGGCGGTCTCTCTGGGAAGCGTCGGGGTTTTCCCGGTCGACCTTAGGCTTTCCGGCCATGCCCTTCGCGTCGTCGGCTGGAAAGTTGGGCTCTTTGAGCATGATGATTTTCCCGCAGTATTTGCCCTCACAGGGATATATTTCGATCTGGGCGTCCTTCTCCTGATTCCACCATGTTCCCACAATCGCATCCGGCTTTTGGGCTGAGGCTGATGGAACAATCATTATGATGCTTACCAGAGAAAGGACGGCCAAAAGTCTTTTCATAGCAGGACCTCCGGAAATCGCGATTCGGTAATGCAGGGTGAAAACAGGGAAGATGAAAACAGCCCCATTTTAGGGCCAAAGGAAGGAAAGGTCAAGAAAATGCGGAATGCGGAATAAAATGGGGGTGGAGGTGCGATGCCTTCATATGAATCGGAGGAGAAGACCGGGAACATGGAATTGTAGCACGGCCACCTATAGTGGCCGACAAAAGAAACCAGGCATTGCTTACCCGCCAAATTTCTAAAATCCCCCACCCCCCCTTTTCAAACTGATCATTACCCAAAAGTGGGCTGGCGGACACCGGGAGCAATCTTCCCTTTTGGTTATTCGGGGTTTAAATTCGAAATTCGAAACCCGAAACAATCCCCAAATCCGAATTCCCCAATAAACGAAAAAGTTCGCTTCCTGTCCCATCGTTCCTATTTTTGGTCCTTCGAGATTCGAATTTGTTTCGATATTCGTGCTTCGTTATCCGAATCTTCGCCCTCCCAATCCTTTAGCCGTTCCCACCTCCGGTGTCCAGGCAAAAGATGTGGGACACGCTCAGTTTTTCAAAGGAGGCAAGGGGGGTTTGCTCCCTGGATTTTTAACCAATGAGTCAAAGGGATGTCAGCTTATTTAAGCCGTTCACCATAATTGATTGACAAGGCGGGTTTAGGAGAATAGACTCAAAAAACAAGAAGGGGAAAAAAGTACGAAGCCGGCAAAAACTGAAAGCAGGAAGGAAAAAGCCATGGCAGAGACTCAGTTTTCTTTCAATTCCCTCATGGAGATCACCAAACGGCCGCCCATTGTTTTTGTGGAGGGGCACGGCTCCTGGCTGAAAGACTCAACCGGCAAGGAATACCTGGATTTTGTCCAGGGGTGGGCGGTCACCTGCCTGGGGCATTCGCCCAAGGTCCTGGTTGATGCGTTGACCAAGCAGGCGGCCAAGCTCATCAACTGCAGCCCCGCCTTCTACAACGAGACCATGATCCAACTGGCGGACCTGATCGTGAAACACAGTTGTCTGCAGCGGGTCTTTTTCGCGAACAGCGGGGCAGAGGCCAACGAAGGGGCGGTCAAGCTGGCCCGCAAATGGGGGCAGAAGTATAAGAACGGGGCCTATGAAATCATAACCATGGACCATGCCTTTCACGGACGAACCCTGGCCATGATGTCCGCCTCGGGAAAAGCGGAGTGGAAGACGCTGTATGAGCCCAAGGTGCCCGGATTTCCCAAGGCGAACCTGAATGACCTCAACAGCGTCCGGGCGGCCATCAACGATAAGACGGTGGGCGTCATGCTCGAGCCGATTCAGGGAGAGGCGGGCGTTTTCGTCGCCAGCGACGAGTTCATGAAAGGGGTACGCGACCTCACCCGGGAAAAGGGGATCCTCCTGATCCTGGACGAGATTCAGACCGGCATGGGCCGGACGGGAAAGCTTTTCGGCTATGAGCATTATGGCGTCGAGCCGGACATCATGACCCTGGCCAAAGGACTGGGGGGCGGCGTTCCCCTCGCGGCTCTCGTGGCCAAGGAGAGTGTCTGCTGCTTCGAGGTGGGCGACCAGGGGGGCACCTTCAACGGCAACTCGCTCATGATGGCAGCGGGGATCGCCGTGTTCGGGGAGATGACCAAGCCCGGTTTTTTGGAAAGCGTTTCCAAGACCGGGGCCCATCTGCAAAAACGCCTGAAGGAAATCGCCGGGCAGTTTGGATTCGGGGAAGTGCGGGGCAAAGGGCTCCTCTGGGCCGTCGACCTGAATAAAGAGATCGGGCCCCAGCTGGTGGAAGAGTCCCTGAATCGGGGCCTCCTGATCAATTCGCCCCGCAAGAATACGCTGCGCTTCATGCCGGCCCTTACGGTGAGCCGGGAAGAGATCGACCGGATGATTGATATTCTGAAGGGAGCTATTCAGAAGGTAGGCGAGAAACCCTAGCCAAAGAGGTTTGAGATTTTACCCCTATCTCTTCCTAGCCGCTTGTAGGGGCGCCCCGCTGGGTCGCCCCTACGCAGGGAGGATAATTTTCGGTAAAAGGGAGGGCTGCTTTTCAGGTCCAACGGGTCGGATTCTTCCGTTTTTTCAAAAAGACCAAACTGCTTGCCCCCATAGAAGCCTGGGTTTCACAAACCCGGGCTTTTTGTTTCCGGGAGCAAATGGCCTATTGATTTTCTTCGGTAATATTAGCTATACTATTGAAAAAACAAGGGTTTCACGAACAGGCCGAAGGGCGGCTTAAAAAGCTTTGCCGAAACCCCTTCTCCTCTGACTCGGATAGCAATGCGAGAAAACAATAAGACCAATGACCAACTGCTCGAAGAGCTGAATGAGCTGCGCCAGCGAATTCAGGAGCTGGAGGTTTGCAAAAAAGAACGTAAAGCAGATCAGGCTGCCTTGCGGGAGAGCGAGAAGAGGTTTCAGCAACTCTACGACGAAGCCCCGGTGGGGTACCATGACCTGGATATTAAAGGTCGAATCACCCGGGTGAATCGCCGAGAGCTGGAGATGCTGGGCTATTCGCCGGGGGAAATGCTCGGAAAGCCCGTGTGGAGCTTTTTCGTGGAGGAGGAAACGACGCGCAAGGTCATCCTGGCCAAACTTTCCGGGGACGTTTCCTTTCACGATACTTTCGAGCGCACCTTCCGCCGCAAAGACGGAACGACCCTTCCGACTTTGGTGGAAGACCGCGTCCTGCGGGACAAAGACAAGCAGATCATCGGGATCCGCTCCACGGTGGAAGATATCACCGAGCGGCGGCAAACCGAGGAAGCCTTGCGCAAAAGCGAGGAGCAGCTCCGCCAGTGGCAGAGGGTGGAGGCGATCGGAAGGCTCGCCGGCGGGGTGGCCCATGACTTCAACAACCTGCTCATGACCATCAAAGGCTGCAGCGAGCTTTTGCTGGGAGCCTTCGACCCCCGCGACCCCCGGCGGGAGGAAGTGGAAGAAATCCTCAAAGCCGCCGAGCGGGCCACCTCTCTGACCCGGCAGCTCCTGGCCTTCGGCCGAAGGCAAGTCCTCCAGCCCCAGGTGCTGGACCTGAATGCCGTGGTCCTGAACATGGAGAAGATGCTCCGCCGGCTCATCGGCGAGGACATCCAGTTGAACATCAGTTTGGAACGGGAGCTGTGGTCGGTCAAGGTGGACCCGGGCATGATCGAGCAGGTGATCATGAACCTGGCGGTGAACTCCCGGGACGCCATGCCCAACGGGGGAAAATTGACCATCGAAACGGCCAACGTGATCCACGATGAGGAATACGCCAGCCATCACGTTTCGGTGAAGCCCGGGTACTACGTCATGCTGGCCATCAGCGACACCGGGTGCGGGATGGACAAGGAAACCCAATCCCACCTCTTCGAACCCTTCTTCACCACCAAGGAGAAGGGGAAGGGAACCGGGCTCGGCCTCTCAACGGTCTACGGGATTGTGAAGCAGAGCGGCGGGAACATTTGGACCTACAGCGAGCCGGGACTGGGAACCACCTTTAAAATTTACCTTTCCCGGGTGGAAAAGGCGGCCCGGGAATATAAGCCCAGAATCAAGCCCAGGGATATGTCCGCCCCCGGGGGGACGGAAACGATCCTTTTGGTGGAGGACGAGGAATCCGTCCGTTCCATGGTCAGCAAGATCCTCCAAAACAAAGGTTACACGGTCCTGGAAGCGTCCCATGGCAACGATGCCATCGAGCTCTGCGATAAATATGAGGGGTCCATCCACCTCATGGTGACCGACGTGATCATGCCCCAAATGAGCGGCAGGGAGCTGGCCGAACGCCTCGCCCCCATGCGGCCGGAAATGCGGGTCCTCTACATGTCCGGCTACCCGGACAATACCATCGTCCAGCATGGCGTTCTGGAACCGGGAACCGCCTTTCTCCAAAAGCCCTTCACCATCAACGCCCTGGAGCTCAAGGTCCGCGAGATTCTGGATTCCGCCCGGGCAAGGGGCAGGCAGGCCCAGAGTTTCGAGCAGATCAGCCTTTTTCGCAAATAAACGGAAAAGGCTGAACTTCGGGGCGACACCCTTTTTTTACCCTGCTGTACAAATATAATAAAAAGGCTTCCTTTTTTTCTTTTTCCGTTCGTTCTTCTTCCAGCCGATTTTCCCCTCCTCCATGCATCCAGATTCGAATGCCCCATTTATCGAAAGGAAACCCTTTTTCTCGGTTAAAGGTTTCTGCAAAAATGCCGATAACGAAGACGCATTTGGAGCAGTAAACATCCATTAAGCCGTTCACCGTCCTAATCCGAAGGGGAAGGGTTAAATCTAAATGAAAGGATTCAGGAGGGCTATGTCCGCCAGGGGCAATTCATCAACCAATGAGGAAAGGATATGGAAAAGATCCTTACTGCCAAAGAGCTTAGCCAGTACTTGAAGTTGAGCGAGTCGACGATTTACAAGCTCGCTGCTACCGGAGAGATCCCCGCCTTCAAGGTAGGCGATTCCTGGAGGTTTGAGCTGGAAGAGATCCAGAAAATGATCCGGGATTCCAAGAAGCGGGGAATGCAGAAGGACTCGGGGAAAAAGGACTCGAACGTATAAATTCCCCGGCTGACGATAAAAGCGGAAAATTGCACCCTTTTTCCCCATCGATCCCGGGGGAGGCGGCTGGCCTCCGGTTTTCGATTGGCTAGAGGGCGTAATCCGATGAATCAACCACCGACGGACATCATTCTGGGAAGAAGGGCCTTTGAACTCCTCCAGTATATCATCGACTCCCGGGGCCGTTGCAGAATCTCCCTTCCCGATACCGCTCTTGGCTCGGCTGCCCTTCTGCTGAGAATGGAAAAGCAGGGGAACATGGACCTTTTACTCATTCAGGGGAACTCGGATTGGGAGGAAGCCCTGGCTTCTTCCGGTAAGAGCGAACTTCTCCTGGAATACAACGACGAAAACGGGGGCCGGTGCCATTTCATGGTCGAAGTGGTCCGAACTTTCGGGGAACGGGTATGGGGGAAAACCCCACCGGTCATCTACCGGGTCCAGCGGCGGATGTTCTTCCGTTTGAAAGCGCAGCCCGGGACCGAAGTCGGCTTCAAGATCGACCCGCGACAAGAGGCGCGGGGAATCGTCCGAGACTACAGCTTGGGGGGGCTGGCCTTCTGGCCCGAATCGCCCTTGCCCCTGAAGACCGAAGACCTGGTGGAAGACCTCCGCCTGCGAATCCCGGCGGGGGGAAGTTTTACCGAAATCGCGATCTACGCGGCCGTGGTCCGGCGGGTTGAACCGGGGACCGACCCGGAAAAACCCCTTTACGCTCTGGAGTTTTTGGGCATGTCCCGGAGGACGAGGAGGCAGTTTGCCGCCCATATTTTGGGGGAGAAGAGAAGGCTCCTGCGACAATTCAAGATCCCACCGTTCCTCCTGGAAGGGCCGCGCGCCCAGCCTGGTCCGATCGGGTGTCTTCCCACTGGCACGACCCAAGATCGATCCTCCCCACGGGCCAAATCGAGAAAAGCGGCAAGGCGGGGCGAGGGTGGCTTGAAATACATATTCTGAAGGTCAGGAAAGATGAAAGCCATTTATCCCAAAATCGTAACTGGAACAGGAGAGGCGGCTATGCCGAACATCGTGACCGCTAAAGAAGTGGGACAGTATTTGAAGCTTTCCGAATCAACCATTTATAAGCTGGCCACCAACGGCGAGATTCCCGGCTTCAAGATCGGGGACTCCTGGCGTTTCGACATGGAGGACATTCTAAAATTGATTCGGGACTCCAAAAAGGAATCGCCGAATCAAGGCAAGAATAGAAATGTTTGATTTGGGTTTGGCCTTTTTCCGTGTGCGGCCCGGTGAAATGGAAATGGGGAAGCAAAAGGGGACCGTGTTGACGATCGACGGGGTCCCCAAATTCCAGGAAGAATCCCCTGCCGGGCAAAAAATGCCTACTGCCGGGCGGGAATTCACCGGACCTTTCCCGGCAAACCCGTGATGGCCCTCGGTAGTACCGCCCCGCAGTCAAAATTCCAATAGATTTCCGAAGATTCCGTCCACCCTTACAGGGAGTCACCCCCCAAGGGGTGGAGAAGCACCCGGCATTGAACTTGCAGAATTCCTGGCCAAGCTGGAATCCTCAGGAGGGTAGATTCTATGGATGTGAAAGAGATCGGCGTTAAAATCCCCCCCTTAGCCTTCGGGCCGAAGGGGGGAAAAGAAGGGCCGGACGGAGCGGATTTCCAAAAGGCTTTACAAAAGGCCCACTCTCATCTTGACGGGTCCCCGGCGTCATCTGCGGCCGCGGAAGATGCTGGGGGGATTGACTTGCTTGAACCGCTGGCCTTCCCTTTGGTCCCTGCTATTTTGGGGGAAGGAGGCTCTTCCCCCCGGTCGCAAGGGCTTCAAGCGACGGAAAGAACCCTGGACCTTCTGGAGCAGTACCGGAAGGCTCTATCCAATCCCGGGGTTTCTCTTAAAAAGATGGGTCCCCTGGTCCAGGCGCTGCGGCATGAAGTCCAGGAGATGGGACAGTGGACCGATCGGCTCGCCCCCTCCGACCCCCTCAGAAAAATAATGAACGAGGTTGGAATCCTTACCAACGTGGAAATGGAAAAGTTTAACCGGGGAGACTACGTCTAGCGGTCTTGCCCCTTCGGTCATCAACGCGGGGTGCCATCTTTGGATGGGAAATTCACAAGAGACTCAGGGACGGGCATCCCTTCGGGGATAATTTTGGGTCCGCGCTTTATTATCATCTTCTTCTTCTTCCTCCTGGGGTCTATCTTTATGTTCCCTCCTTTCCCGGAGAGATCGGTTTACGCTCAATCCGGGAAGGTTGGGCCGGGAAAAGAGATCGAGACGATCCCCCGGGACCCGATAAAGGGAGTCGGGACGCAGGAGGTTCCCCGCGAGGACGGGGGGAAAGATAAAATATACTACTCCATCATCACTCCGGAAGAGGAAGAAAGGGCCAGGCAAGAGGAAAAAGAGAAAGAAGACAGGTCATTGGACGGATTGAGAAATATCATCATCGATATCCGCCGGCGATAGCGCCTTTGCCGGTCCCCTTCCCTTAACCTTTCGTCACTGTCAATCGTTCAACTCCCATTTCAATTGCCCTTCTGACCATGCCAAAAAAACCGACAGCCTATTCGGTTAAGTATTCAAATTAATTCCGCTTCCCATAAAAATAAATGATTGACAAAAAATTGTACATTTCGTAAAATGGCTCACATCCTGAAAAAAGGAAGGCCAAATGGGCAACGAAAAGATCTTGGTCATTGATGATTCGCCGGAAATTCTTACCCTTTTTTCCGAGTACCTGCGGGCTGAAGGGTTCGAGGTGGACACCTCGGCCGATGGAGCCAGCGGCATCGAGATGGTCGATAAAAAGACCTATGACTTGATCATCTCCGACCTGAAGATGCCCGGGATGGACGGGATGAAGGTCCTGGAGTTCGCCATGGAACACTCTCCCGACTCCATCTGCATCATCCTGACCGGGTACGGCACGGTGAAGAACGCCGTGGAAGCCATCAAGATGGGGGCCTTCGACTACCTCACCAAGCCGGTCAAGATGGATGAAATCATGGTCACCCTCCGGAGGGCGCTCGAATACCGAAGCCTGAAGATGGAAAACATCAACCTCAAGAACCAACTCAAGAAAAAATATAAATTCGAAAACATCATCGGCGATCACGAAAAGATGCAGAAGGTCTTCGAAATCGTGGAGAAGGTGGCCGATACGGACAGCACCATCCTGATCCTGGGGGAGAGCGGGACGGGAAAGGAGCTCATCGCCAAGGCCATCCACTACAACAGCTACCGCCGGGAGCGGCCCTTTGTGCCGGTCAATTGCGCCGCCATTCCCAGCGAGCTTCTGGAAAGCGAACTCTTCGGCCATGAAAAGGGGGCCTTTACCAACGCCATCCGCACCCGGATCGGCCGGTTCGAACTGGCCAACGGGGGAACGGTTTTCCTGGATGAGATCGGCGACATGAACCCCCTGCTGCAGAGCAAATTGCTGCGGGTCCTCCAGGAAAAGCAGTTCGAAAGGGTGGGCGGCATCAAGACGATCAAGACCGACATCCGCATCATCGCCGCGACCCACCAAGACCTGAAGCAGGCGGTGCAGCAGAAAAAATTCCGGGAAGACCTCTATTACCGTCTGAACGTGATTCCCATCCGGGTGCCCCCGCTGCGGGAACGAAGGAGCGATATCCCCCTTCTGGCCCACCATTTCCTGGATCATTTCAACCGGAGCAAGAAAAAGAGGATCCGGGCCATCGAAGAGGGCGCCATGCAGGCTTTGATCGGTTACGATTGGCCGGGGAACGTCCGCGAGCTGGAGAACACGATCGAACGGGTGGTCATCCTGATGGACCACGATATCATCGCCGCCCCGGACCTGCCGGAAAAATTCCATGCCCTTCCCCCGCCCGAACCCGCTCAGACGGTGGAGATCCCTGAGGAGGGAATTTCCCTGGATTCGGCAGTCAACGAATTCGAGAAAAACCTGATCCTCCAGGCGCTGATGAAGACCGGATGGGTGAAAAACAAGGCCGCCCGTCTGTTGAACCTCAACCGGACCACGCTCATCGAAAAGATCAAGCGGCAGAACCTGCAGCGCCCGGACAATTGATTTTGCCGCTTTTCCAAGAGGTCAAAAAGTCCCCTAAATCACCCCCACCTTTGCCCTCCCCCATCAAGGGGGAAAGTGTAAAAAATTGATTTGTTTCTTTTTCACGTCATTCTGAGACTTGCCTTCCTTTTTCAAGCATAAGATCTGGCGAAAGCCGGAATCCCATATAGTTGACAGTTGTCAAGCCGATTTCTCTGCCCCTTGTTTTTCTGTTTTTAAACCCGTTCAGTCATCAATCGAATCAGGGGGGACGGAGGGACGGGACTC
>JACAEW010000097.1 GCA_013388675.1 Syntrophaceae bacterium
GCTCCGGAACCCCGGATTTTTCCCGCCGAGGCTGTCCCGCCCCGGGCGGGATGTCCCCCTGGGCCTGGGCGATGGAGTCGTTTTATGCCTTCTTACCCACACGATTGGGAGAAGACCCTCTTCTTTATTGCCCCCCTGATCCGCGGCCACGGGTATTCCTCCGGCTGGATGCGCACTCTTCTCAATAGCACATGCAAAGCCAGGGTCAAAGCGCCCCCGTGAAGCTAATCCCGCTGGGAATGCTGCGCCGCCGAATCCAGCAAATTCCCAAAGACAAAAAAACCGTCACCCTCTTCAAGGCCGGTTTGCGAGCCTACGAGGCCCAGACAAATCTTGCCGGGTCCGGCTTCAGAGAGGTACGGGTTATGGAGGGAGGGAAGGCTCGCCGTACGAAAGGTTCATGGAGAAAAGGAATTTTGCCTGCGGGCCGGCTGCCCTGCATGCTAAGGAGAGCTAGCCGGCCCGGATCGGTGGAACTTTGATAGGATTGCCAAGCAACCCATTAGACTCGTAGGGTTTTTATCAATCCTCTAAGGCAATAATCAGGCATAAGCAGAATATCTGGGCTTTGAGTGGGGACCCTTTTCAGGGGAGGACGGGGGGATTCGGGGATATAGGGGAGGAGAGGCCATTTTCGATTCCTTGGCAAGGGCCGGGTTTGTTCGAATCCTGGAAATCTGCGTTCCTCTGCGTCCGATTCATTCCGTTTTTTATTCCGAAATCCGCATTCCGCATCCCGCAATTCCCAATAGGGCCAGGCTGGTCAGTTTCAGAAGAATGATCCCCCCGCAAGTCAGGAGAATCCCCAAGACGGGAATGAAGATCACCCCCACCAGAAGAGCGCCGGCCCAGGCCCCTAAAAGATCAGAGGCATAGAGAATACCGGCGGTCCGGGCCACCGCCCCCCCGCCACCGGCGAAAATCAGGCTCGACAAGGGAAATTCCAGGCCCACCCAAAATCCCGAGAGAAGACTCATCAGGAGAAAGCCGATTCTGTCTGGCCAGGGATTCAGAGAGTCCTTCCCCCACGAATAAAGAAAATACAGAATGAAGAGGACCAGCAGGCAAAAAAGGGCGATGAAACTTTCCAAACCGATCAGGGTCATCATGCGATCCTGCCGATTTTCCAGGCTCCGGGTCATCATTCCGCTTCCCAGGGCCAATCCCGCCATGAAAGCCGCAACCAGAAGCCCGATCCACCCGTAGGCATATCCGTAGAGGGTCTGGAACGACAAAATCAAAAGGACGCTCATGGCCGTCCCGAAGAATCCCGTTGTGGTTACCACCCAGACCAGGGTCCCCCGGAGGTGACCCTTCCCTTCTTCAGCCTTCGGCCATTTCCGGCAGACCGCAACGGTCCCTACGAGAACCAGGAGACCCAGGCCAAAATAGGAAAGGCGAAATTCACCCACCCGGCTCCAGATGGTCTGGACCGAGGGGTGGAACTGGGCATTCCAGTAGGCAATTCCGTAATAGATCCCCGACGGGTTGAGGTCCCGGTTCAAACGGACCTCCTCCCCCCGCTTCAGGGCCTCATCGAGCCACTCCAAACGCTGTTTATCCATCTTGCGCCCGATGTGGGCAGGAGTCACGAATCGGGTCTGGATCCTGCTTTCTTCCAGGCGGCGGATCAGATGGTCGGCCGTGAGGGGCCCTAATTTTTCCGCCGGGGAAGCCAGGATGATGATGGGGTCCCCGGGGAGGACCGCTGACGAAGAAAAGGTTTCCCGGAGGGAATTTAGAATGTTCAGGTTGAGCTCCCTAGCCTCGGGCGCGAGATAGGTTTCAGAACCGGGAACCCCAAGGGCCAGGATTCCCTCCACCCCCAGCAGCCGGAAGGCTTCCCGAAAAAATTCCAGGGTGTAGAACCGGTTGAGCTCCAGGGTAAAAGGACCGGGAAGGTTGAGAAGGATGACATCGAAGCTCTGGCGCGCGGTCCTGATGAAATGCCGACCGTCCAGAATATGAAGCCGAACCTTGGGGTCTTCCAGCTCCCGTCGGGTCAGGGAAGTCTGGTTTTCCCGGATCATTTGGACGATCAGGGGGTCGATCTCCGCGTAATGAACCTCATCCACCGAATGCTTGAGGACCTCCTGAATGACCCCGCCGAACCCCCCTCCCACGATCAGGACCTTCTTGGGCCCTGGGCTGAGGAGCATGGGAAAATGGACCAGCTCCTCCACTGAACCGATATTCGGGACCGGGGCATTGCACAGGGGGATCCCGTTGGAGAAGAAGGTGAGCTGCTCCTCCCTCCGGGCCACGGTGACATTCCCGAAGGGGGACCAGCGGGAGTCCAGAATCTCAAAACCGCGCCACAGCTTTTGCAGGGAGGCTTTTTCGATTACCCGGCTGCTGTAGGGGATCAGGAGAAGGAGGCTGACAAAAACGAAATAACCCCATAGGCCCAGGAAAGCCCATTTCCACCTCCGGGCTCTTCCCGGTGGAAGGACCAAAAGCAATCCGGACAGAAGGTTGGCGAGGCCCAGGAGCGAGGCCACCTGAAAAGACCCCAGGTAAGGGATGAACAAGAAAGTGTAAAGCACTCCCCCGCTTCCCGCCCCCATCGCTTCCAAAAAATAGACCTTGCCTATGGAAAGGGCCCCTTGTTCGGTCCATTTCGAGTGCAGGGTACAACCCAGGGCGAAAAGAATGCCATCGATGAGTCCGACCGGGGCCAAGAGGGGAAACGTCCAGAAAAGAATCTGTAAGAGGCTGGCGCCCTCTCCCGGGGCGAGGCCCAGGAAATCTTTCCAGCCGCGGATGGCGTAAATGGTCAGGGGAAGGAGCCCCGATAGGAGGATCTGAAAAAAGGCATATCCCCCCTCCCGAGCCCCCCAATGCTGGATTTTTTTCCCGATGAGGAAACTGCCGGCGGCTTCCAGGAGAAGCCAGTTCGCCAGAATAATGGCGATGGACAGTTCGTTTCCGACAAAAACGACCAGCAGTTCCCGGATGACCATCACCTGGGAGATGGCAAAGGTGAACCCCATGAGAAGGAGGGCCAAGATCAGAGAGAAGCGGGTCAAGCCGATCTCCTCAAAGAATTCCCGAATCCGTAGGGGCGATTCACGAATCGCCCCTACACGCCCCGGCGAGACGGATTCTCTTTTTCCGCCAACATGTTTGCATTCATGATTCGCCAAGCGCCGATGTTTCGCAAGCGGAATTATAACAGGCTTTAGGGTCGAGAAGAAAGACGAAGGGGGGCGGCGGCAAGCAAAAGCGTTCATTTCCCATTGATCAATGTTCTCTTCCTCTGTTCCTGTCTTTCTGCTAAGATTCCTCATGCCCCTCTTCAAGACTCCGGCTGTCATTCTCCACACTTTACCCTATGGCGAGTCGGACCAGATCGTCACCTTCTACACCCTCGATTTCGGCAAGATGAAAGGCATGGCCAAGGGGGCCAAGCGTTCGCGGAAGCGATTCGGGAGCCGCCTGGAGATCGCCTCCTACGTGAAGGTTACTTTTTTTGAAAAGGAAACTTCCAACCTCGTCCGCCTGAGCAACTGCGACTTGATCCGTCCCTTCGAGGGCCTCCGGGAAGACATCCGTAAACTGGCCTGGGCCAGTTATTTCATCGAGTTGGTCAACGAAATGACCGCGGAGAAGATTCAGAACAAACCCCTTTTTAGGCTCTTGGTGGCTTTTCTGACTTTCATCGACCGGGGGAGTCTAAAGGAAGAGGTCCTGCGGATATTCGAAATCCGTTTCCTTTCCTGCCTGGGTTACCAGCCTCAGCTCGACCCCTGCATCCATTGTCAGAAAAAACTTACCGGAGAACGATTCTTCTTCAGTCCGGTCAAAGGCGGGGTCGTCTGTTCCGCTTGTGCTCCGAGCCTTCCGGACCTGATC
This sequence comes from Syntrophaceae bacterium, assembly GCA_013388675.1. Classification (GTDB taxonomy): domain Bacteria; phylum Desulfobacterota; class SM23-61; order SM23-61; family SM23-61; genus SM23-61. The sequence goes on from JACAEW010000097.1 coordinate 3,856, forward strand.
CCGGTTTCCTTGGGGACCCTCAAGACCCTGCTCCTCGCCCACACCCTTCCCCTGGAAAAGGTAAGCCGAATCTCCTTTTCCCCCCAATCCTTGAAGGAGAGCCGGGCCCTTCTCTCCTCTTTCCTGCAGCAATACCTGGGGAAAGAACTCAAATCGAAAAAATTCCTGGAGCAAATCAATGGGAATGCGGAATTCGGGATGCGGAATTCGGAATAAAGACCTTGAGAGAGGCAGGAAAAATTCCGCCTTCGCCGTTTCGCAATCCGAATTTCAAATGGTTTTCGCCTTGACTTTTCTCTTCCCGGAATGCTAAAAGAGGAAGTTATTAAAATCATTTCAAAGGTTTCTGTTTATGTATTTTCAAGACCTGATCATGGCCCTGCAGAAATTCTGGGCCGAGCGGGGCTGCATTCTGCAACAGCCTTATGATATTGAAGTGGGAGCCGGGACTTTCAACCCGGCGACCTTTTTGCGGGTGCTGGGTCCGGAGCCCTGGAAGGTTGCCTACGTGGAACCGTCCCGGAGGCCCTCCGACGGCCGGTACGGGGAAAACCCCAACCGCCTGCAGCATTATTACCAGTTTCAGGTCATCCTGAAACCCTCCCCGATGGAAATCCAGGACATATACCTGAACAGCCTGAAGGCTTTCGGCGTGGAGCCCCTGGAGCACGATATTCGTTTCGTGGAAGACGACTGGGAGTCCCCCACCCTGGGTGCCTGGGGTTTGGGCTGGGAGGTCTGGCTCGACGGAATGGAAATAACTCAATTCACCTATTTCCAGCAGGCCGGCGGAATCGATCTCAAGCCCATTTCGGTGGAGATTACCTACGGGATCGAACGCATCGCCATGTACCTCCAGGGGATCGACAACGTATACGACCTGGAGTGGACCCGGGGGATCCGGTACGGCGATGTGCATCACCGCGGGGAGGTCGAGTTTTCCACCTATAATTTCGAACAGGCCGATGTGGCCATGCTCCTTCAGCTCTTCGACATGTACGAAAAGGAGGCCGTCCGCTTGAACGAGAAGGGGCTGGTCCTTCCGGGATATGATTATTGCTTGAAGTGCTCCCACACCTTCAACCTGTTGGAGGCCAGGGGGGCGATCAGCGTCACGGAGCGAACCCAATACATTGCCCGGGTGCGCAACCTGGCCCGAATTTCAGCCGAGGGGTACCTCAGACAGCGCGAATCCATGGGCTTCCCGCTCCTAAAACCGAATACGAATTAAAGGGATCAAGGTCTTATATGTCTGAACTGCTGCTCGAAATCGGAACCGAAGAGATCCCTTCGGGCTTTATTCCCAAGGCCCTGGAAGAAATGCAAAGCCTTCTGGAAAGGGGATTCCAGGCTCAGCGCATTGCTTATAAAGACGTCAAAGCCATGGGCACGCCCCGGCGGCTGGTCCTGGTGGCCACGGGCGTCGCTCCCGCCCAGGAAGGCAGAGTGGTGGAAACGATCGGGCCGGCCAAGCGCATCGCCTTTGACCCCCAGGGGAACCCCACCAAGGCCGCCCTGGGGTTTGCCCGCGGCCAGGGGATACCCGTCGAGGAATTGAAGGTCGTGCAGACGGAGAAGGGAGAGTATGTCTGCGCCCGAAAAGAGGAGAAAGGGGAAGAGACCTTCCACCTCCTGGCCGGCATGCTGCCGAGGCTCATCGCGTCGATTCCTTTCCCCAAATCCATGCGTTGGATGGACCTGGACAATTCCTTCGCCCGCCCGATCCACTGGATTCTGTCCCTGTTTGACGGCAAAGTCATCCCCTTCCAGATCGGGAACATCGCTTCGGGGAACGTATCCCGGGGACATCGCTTCATGGCCCTCGGTTCTTTCCAGGTCAAGGACCTCGCGGATTACCTGAGGCGCCTGAAGAATTCCTTCGTGGTTGTCAATCCCCAGGAGCGAAAAGACCTCATCCTGGCCGAAGTGAACAAGGCGGCCGCCGAAGTTTCCGGCCAGGTCTTCAAGGATGAGGGCCTTCTCGAAACGGTCACTTACCTGGTGGAGTACCCGGTGGCCCTCCGGGGCGGCTTTGACAAAGAGTTCCTTTCCCTGCCGCGGGAGGTTCTGATCACCGCCATGCGCGAGCACCAGCGCTATTTTTCCGTTTGTGACTCCCAGGGCTCCCTTTTGCCCTATTTCATCGCCATTTCCAACACCAAACCCAGGGACCCCCGCGTGGTGATCCGGGGAAACGAACGCGTTCTTCGGGCGCGCCTGTCCGATGCTCAATTCTTCTTTTTAGAGGATCAGAAGGTTCCGCTCATTCAGCGGCTGGAGGGGTTGAAGAAGGTCGTCTACCACTCCAAGCTGGGCACTTCCTACGAAAAGGTCATGAGGATATCGGCCCTAGCTGAATTCATCGCTCAGCGGATCGATCCCTCCCTGCTCGATACGGTCCGGCGGGCCGCCTTGCTCTGCAAGGGCGATTTGATCACCGGGATGGTGGGGGAATTTCCTTCCCTCCAGGGGGTGATGGGGCAGGTCTATGCCCGCCTCGCGGGCGAGAAGGAAGAAGTGGCCCTGGCCGTCTATGAGCACTACCTGCCAACCGCGGCAGAGGGGGAACTCCCGACCTCCCAACCGGGGGCCATTCTGAGCCTGTCCGATAAACTGGATACCATCGCCGGATGCTTCGGCGTGGGCCTCATCCCCACGGGAACCGCGGACCCCTACGCCCTGAGGCGACAGACCTTGGGCATCATTCATATCATCCTGGATCAGCGTTTCTCCCTTTCCCTGAGCGAGCTCGTCGAAAAGAGTCTATCCTTTTTGAGCGAGAAAATCGAACGACCCTCACGAGAAGTCCAATCAGAGGTCCTCGATTTTTTCAAGGGGCGGATGCAGAACTTGCTCGTCAGCCGGGGGATTTCAGCGGACAGCGTGGAAGCCGCTTCCGCCCCGGGGTTCGATGACCTCGTGGACCTGGAAAAGAGGGCGCAATCGCTCCATGATTTGAAAAAGGACCCGGACTTTGAGCCCCTGGCCGTTGCCTTCAAGCGGGTGGTTAACATCTCTAAATCTCACCCGTCGGGCCCTATCAACCCTGAATGGTTTGAAAACCCCGCGGAAAACCGGCTTTTTGAGGCCTATCGGTCGATCAGCCAAAAGGCCGAAGAAAGTATCCTCCGAAAAGATTACCCTTCAGCCCTGAAAGAACTTTCCCTTCTCCGGAAACCGGTGGATGAATTCTTCGATGGAGTCATGGTCATGGTCGAAGATGAAAAGGCCAGGACCAACCGTCTCTCTCTCCTGGCCAATATCTCCCAGCTCTTCTTTAAAATCGGGGACTTCTCCAAAATTGCTACAGGATAAAAAAGGGGTCGGGGTTATAGGGATTTTTCCCTTTTGCGAGACCACCTTTTATATTCTTTCGAAGTTTAACCTTTTCGCCTCTAACCCCTAACTTCGAACTCTTTACCTTAAATAATTCCTCCATCCCTAGATGTTTAAATCTATTTTTCTCTTTTAATCGAAAAATTTAAGCTGGTCTTTCCACTCCCATCTTTAAATAAATAATCGAAGGGATTCCACAACATATTGGGGGTAAGGAGTTTCGACATACATTTGGTTGTATTTTTGTCTTTACAAAGAAAATAAACCTTGATAAAATCTGGTCTTAATAGGGAAGAAAGCTCCGCCTCCTTAAGTAAATTGAATTTATTCATCTTTTTTATGGTGCGAAGGGGTGGCCATGAAAATTAAACGGATGGAAGTCCTCGGGTTCAAATCTTTTGCCGAGAAGACCCAGATTGAATTCCCGCCCGGGGTGACGGCCGTAGTGGGTCCCAATGGATGCGGGAAATCAAACGTGGTGGATGCCATCCGGTGGGCCCTAGGGGAGCAGAGCCCCAGGCAGCTCCGTGGGAAGGCCATGGAAGACGTGATTTTCAACGGCACCGAGTCCCAAAAGCCCCTCGGCATGGCCGAGGTTACCCTGGTCTTCTCCAATGAAAACGGAAAACCCCTCGCCGATTATCTCGACTACACGGAGATTGCCGTCAGCCGCAGGCTCTTCCGCTCGGGAGAGAGCGAATACCTCATTAATAAGGTTCCCTGCCGCCTCAAGGACATTACCGACCTTTTCTTGGGCACCGGGGTCGGTCACCGCGCCTATTCCATCGTCGAGCAGGGGAAGATGGAGTTCGTCCTCAATGCCAAGCCCGAAGAGCGGCGCATCCTAATCGAGGAAGCGGCGGGAATCACCAAATACAAAGACCGGAAGGCCGCCGCTCTTCGCAAGATCGAGGCCACCCAGCAAAATCTTCTCCGTCTGAGCGACGTGATCGGGGAGATCAAGAGGCAAATGAACTCCCTGAACCGCCAGGCCAAAAAGGCGGAGCGTTACAAAGGGTACCGCGACGAAATGCGCCAAATCGAGCTGGGCCAGGCCCGCCAGACCTACCGCTCCTTGCAAAGCCAGCAGGCGCAAATGCAGGCCTCGCTGCAGGAGATGAAAGACCTGGAGGTCCAGGCTGCCGCCCAAATCCAGGAGGCGGAAGCCGAAGCGGAGCGGATCAAGCTCAACCTTCTGGACCTGGAACAGGACCTCGCTGCCCACCAGGAACGCCTGTCGGCCAACGAAGGGACCCTGAAGACCCGGGAGAACCAGATTGAGCTTTCCTCGCGGGACCGCGAAAACCTTGAGCGGCAGGCCTTTCGGGCCGAGGAAGAGATCGGCAAGCTCGCTCATCAGATCGAGGAGGCCCATCGGGAAGTAACGGGGTACGAAGAATCCCTGCAGGAACTCCAGGAAAAGATGGCCTGCGATGCGGACGCGATGTTCGAAAAGGAAAAAATCTTCTCCCAAAAAAGGGCCCAGCTGAACGATCACGAGCGGGCCCTTGCCCAGGAAAAGAATTCTCTGGTGGACCTTCTCACCCGTTTGGCCCACCTGAAGAACCACCATCTGGACCTGAACCGCCGCTCGGGAGAGCTCCTGCGGAGGCAGGAAAAGCTGGCCGCGGAAAGGGCCGAAGCGGAGAAAAAAGCCGAAGAGCTCCGCCATCGCATGGTCCAGCAGTCTCTCCAGCTCACCGACCGCCGTAAGGCCCGGAGTCAGGCGGAAGGGCAAAAAGAGGAAAAAATCGCTCAGCTCAAAACACTCCAGGCCGCCCTTTCCGGACTTCAGGAAGAACTGCACCAACACAAAGAACGGCTGAATCGGGAAGGCTCGCGGCTCAACTCCCTCCTGGAACTCCAGCGAAACTTCGAGGGGTACCAGGAAGGAGTCCGGGCGATCCTTCTCAAGAGGCAGGCCCAGGGAATGGATCAAAACGGCATCTGCGGCCTGGTCGAAGACATCATCGAAACCGATCCCCAGTACGAATGCGTGGTCGAGTCGGTTTTGGGGGAGAAGCTCCAACACTTCATCGTCCAGAACCATCAAGAGAGCCTCAAGGCGATCGACTATTTGAAGGCCCAGAATTCGGGGCGCTCCAGCTTCATCCCCCTTCAACTGAAACCCGGCCCCCATTCCTCCTCGGCCGCATCCCCCCATGGGGCCCTCATTCCTCTTATGGACGTGGTCAAGGTAAAGCCCGAGTTCGCCCACTTGGCCTCGTATTTCTTCGGGGACGTCTGGATCGTCCCCGACCTGCGCCAGGCCATCGACCTCTGGAAGCAGGATGGAATCTGGAAAACCCTCGTCACCCTGGATGGGGAGGTGCTCCATCCCTCGGGAGTGGTCACCGGGGGAAGCAAGGAGCAGGTCTCTTCCGGAACCTTTCACCGCAAGAGGGAAATCCGGGAACTCACCCAAAGCACCGGGGAGCTTCGCCAGGCCATCGCCGTGCGGGAGGAGAAGGAGGAGAAACTCCTCGGAGAGATAAAAACCCTGGAATCGGCCATCGAGGAAATCACCCAAACCCTCCACCAAGCGGAAATCCGGATCGTCAGCGAGGCCAAGGAGCTGGACCAGGAGGAACTGGAGTTGGAACGCTGGCGGCAGGAAATCGAAACGCTCCGGTTCGAGGAGACCCAGTTGGCCGAAGAGCGGGGCGAAGTCCAAACTCAAATTCACCAGAACGAAACCGCCCTCCGGGGGGCGGAGGAGGAGAAAAGGAGTCAGGAAGAAGGGTTGATCCAGCGGGAAAAGGACCTGCAAATCCTGAAAGGCGACCTCGAAGGGCTCATGGCCGAATTGACCGAGGCCAAGCTGCGGGTGGCCACCCTGCAGGAGAAGAAGCAGAACCTGGACCGAAATATGGAGCGCGCCCGCCAGAGTCTGCGGGAGAACGAATCCATCCTTTTGGGGCGGCGAGAAGAGGTCCAGGATTGCCTCCGCCAGATGAAGGAGGCGGAGGAAAAGCGGCGCGAAGCGGAGATCGATCTGAATCGTCTGTTGATGGAACATCAGGACTTGCAGTCCCATTTGGGAAAGAAGAAAGAGACTCTCCGGGAGGAGAGGGAAAAACTGGAAAGGTCGGAAATCCTGGGGAAGGAGCGGAGGGAAAGCCTTCACTGCCTCCACGAGCAGCGGAACGCCCTTTCCATGAAGCTCATGGAGACGGACCTCAACCTGAAACATCTCCTTTCCGGGGTGGAAGAAAAACACCGAATCACCACCGAGGCCTTTCTCTCCCGGGAGGACGACCGGGACTATTTCGCCCCGGAAGCGGAAGCCCGCCTGGCCGAGCTGAAATCCCTCATCGATTCCATGGGGGAGGTCAACCTGCTGGCCATTCAGGAGTTCGAAGAATGCCGGACCCGGCTGGATTTCCTCACCGAGCAGGAAGCCGACCTGGTGCAATCCCTGGAAGCCCTCGACCAAGCCATCAAAAAAATCAACCGGACTTCGCGCAAGCGTTTTGCCGCCACCTTCGAAGCGGTCAACCACAAGTTCAAGGAGATCTTTACCCATCTCTTCGGAGGGGGCCGGGCGGAAATGGTCCTGACCGACGAATCCAACCTCCTGGAGACGGGCGTGGATATCATCGTCCAACCCCCGGGGAAAAAACTTCAGAACGTCAGTCTCCTTTCGGGCGGAGAGAAGGCCCTCACCTCCGTGGCCTTGATCTTTTCCCTCTTCCTGATCAACCCCAGCCCCTTCTGCATGATGGACGAGGTGGATGCCCCCCTGGATGATGCCAACATCGGGCGGTTCAACAGCATGATCCAGGAATTGGCCCAGAAGTACCAGATTATCCTCGTCACCCACAACAAGCGGACCATGGAGATCGCCGATACCCTATACGGCATCACCATGGAAGAGCCTGGCACATCCAAGGTTGTTTCGGTAAAATTGAACTAGATGGAACGGCGGGCAGGTCCGGAACCCGACCGGGTCCCGCCTGCCGGCTTTTCTTCTTCACCCCGCGGACCCCAATCCCTGAAGGGAGCTTTTATGGCCGAGGAGAAAAAGGGCTTCTTCCAGCGCCTGAAAGAAGGCCTCTTCAAGACCCACCAAGGAATGGTGAGCAGGATCGATCAGCTCATCTCCGGCAAAAAGAAGATCGACGACCTTCTCCTGGAGGAGCTGGAAGAAACGCTCATCACCAGCGACATCGGAGTGAAAACCACGCGGCAGCTCTTGGACAAGGTCTCCGAAAAAGTGAAGCGCAAGGAGCTGGAGGATGGGGACCACCTGAAAAAGGCGCTCCAGGAAGAGATGTTCCTGATTCTCCGCCAGCAGGAGAAGCCCCTGGAACTTTCCTCCGCCCGTCCCTTCGTCATCATGGGGATCGGGGTGAACGGCACGGGGAAGACGACGACCCTGAGCAAGATGGCCCAAAAATTCAAGGCCGAGGGAAAGTCCGTTTTACTCGTGGCCGCCGATACTTTCCGTGCGGCGGCCATCGAACAACTGGAAATTTGGGCCCAGCGGGTCGGGTGCGAAGTGATCCGCCATAAAAGCGGCGCCGATCCTTCGGCCGTGGTCTTCGATGCCCTCAGGGCGGGAAAGGCCCGCGGGGTGGACATCATCCTCGTGGATACCGCCGGCCGTCTTCACACCAAGGTTAACCTCATGGAAGAGCTGAAGAAAGTCAAACGGGTCATGGCCCGGGAGCTTCCCGACTCTCCCCACGAGGTTCTCCTGGTATTGGACGCCACCACCGGGCAAAACGCCATCTCCCAGGCGAAGATGTTCAACCGGGAGCTGGGAGTTACCGGGATTGCCCTGACCAAGCTGGACGGGACGGCCAAGGGGGGAATCCTGATCAGCATTTCCGATGAGCTGAAGATTCCCATCCGCTACATCGGAATCGGCGAAAAAGTCGATGACCTGCGGGAATTCAATGCCCGGGACTTCGTCGATGCCTTGTTTTAAGAGGGCCTACTTTTTGATCTTGATTTCACCGCTCTTGGAGAAAGGAATGGTGGCGCTGCCTAGGGTGGCTTTTACCAGCGCCGACCCCTCGATCCGGTATTTCAAATCTTGCCCGCCGAGAACCAATCCCAGGGGGTCTCCCAAGCTCTTGAACGCTGTCTGAAGGGGTACTTGCACCAGGGTCGCCGAGTTTTTGGCAATGCGGACCTCCTGATCGAGCCGCCCCCTGCCCACCTCCCGGTCGTTGAAAAAGACCTTGTACTCCAGCCCCTTCAAATCCAGGTCGAAGGAATTCGGGTTTTGGGCCTCGATCCCGAATCGAAAATGAACGTCGGTGAGGGAGAGGCGGGTGATGGCCACTTCCTTCAGGGCAAAAGTGGGCTGCTCGAAAAACCAGCTCATGCAGGAAGGAGAAAAGAGGAGCCCGGCGAAGACGAGAACAACGGGAATCCGTTTCATGGATTCATGATACCCCAAGATGAAAAGGAACTGAAGACGAAATGGAGAAGAGAAACCCTTGACAGGAAAGCAGGGATGGGAGATCTTGAATCAGCCTTTGGAAAAGGGCCCGCGCGGTATTCCGGGTCCGTATGAACGGGCTGCATGCCCGCCCGTGCAAAGGGGAATCCATGGCTCAGGAGGGAACCCTTCATGGACGCGTTGACCCAAGACCTAAAGTCTTTGGCTTTAAAAGAAGGAGCCGATCTTGTCGGCGTGGCCCCGGCGACCCGCTTTCAGGAGGCTCCCCGGATGACTCAGCCGCAGGCCATCATCCCCGACGCCAAGGCCGTGGTGGTGATAGCGGTGAAATATCCCGACGCGGCCATCGACGGCTGGGGCAAGCCCCCGGCGGAATCCATGTTTTTCTACCAGAGCGTGCAGCTGTACATGACCGCCACGGTCATGCCCCTGATCACTTTCAAGCTCTACCGTTTCCTGGAAAAATCAGGGTACCTGGCCCTGCCCGTGGCGCCGTCGGGATTTTTCCGCTACCGTGACTACAAGGAAATGAAGGGCGGTTTCGTCGCCGATTTCTCCCATCGACACGCGGCGGTCGCCGCGGGACTGGGGGGATTCGGAAGGCAGGGGTTGCTTCTGACCCCCCAATTCGGCGTCCGTCAGAGGCTGGCATCGGTCATCACCAATGCCCCCCTTCAGGCCGACCCGCTCTACGGCGGAAAGGCGCTGTGCGATGGATGTGAAGCCTGCCTCAAGGCCTGCCCCGTCGGCGCTTTTCACCGGACCGACCCGCAATCGGTCCGCATCGGCGATCAATCCTTTACCTATGCGAAGGTGGATAAATGGCGCTGCGCCTGGGTCGAACAACTGGGAATGGTGGGGGATGGGGGCCCCAAATTCGAGGGGTACACGACCGATGTTTTTCCTCCCGCCCGGGTGACCCGCGAGGACTACCTCGCAGCGATGGGTCATCGCGACCCCTTCCAGGCATCCTGCGGTTGGGGGACCATATCCTGCGGAAGATGCCTCCACGTCTGCCCGGCCCACAAGACCCGCCCCCTCACCCCTGGCTAGAAATTGCTGCGGACCGATTTAATCCCCCTGCCTCCCAACCCAAAGAAGGGGCTTTCTTTCAAACCTTGGCCATTCCCCCCCCAGCGCTGTTTTTCGCTCCCCAAGCCCCCTCCATCCCCGCTGTCCGCCTCACTTATTTTGATTAAAAATAAAGTATACGTTTACTTCCAAACGATTTGGAAGAGAAAAAGAAACCCTCGGAATTTTTTAGACTGGCTTCTTTTTTCTTGGCGAAAAAGTGTTTTTTTAGATTAACTAATTATTTAATAAATTCAATTATTTAAAAGGATATAATGTCTTTATCCAAGCGTCGGACCCGCATCGCCAAGGCCCGATTCGACCTTCCCATCTTGGCGTCCATATTTTCCTTGACATGGATATTTATATGTAGTATGTAAATAATTGATTACTTACAAAAAAGGAGGGAACCATGGAAGAGACCAGCACGACCACCCAGGAAACGGCTGTCCCCAAAAAGGAAAAATTAAGCTTCGGGAAAAAATTCCTGAACTTTCTCATGTACGGGGGTTTTATCGTTATTTTGATTGCGGCGGTCGCAATCGTCATCCTGGTGGAAAAGCTCATGAAATGACTCCCGGCCGCCCGGTCCGGGTTTTCATCTCCCTCCCTAACTGCGCCGGGCTTATCCCCGGAGCTCAGACCTCAATCCTTGACCGAAGGCTGGAGGGCCGCTGGGCCCTCCAACCTCTCGGGCCTTCCGGGAAGGGAAAGGGTTCCATTCCATCATTGAGGCCTTTCCCCGTCTGCCGAAAACCGGTTCGCCAAGGTCGTTTTGGGTCTCAGGGGAGGACTTCCGGCATTCCATTCCCCCTTGAAGAGGCTGCTTTTCGACCCCCTGAAAACCTTCTTCTTCCCCGATCCCTTCCCTGCCCCCCACCCGGCAGCATCCGCAGAAGGGGCCCGCTCTGCCAATAAAGGCCCGAAAGAAGAAAGGAATCATCCAGAAACAAGCCATGTATGCACAAGGGCTGGGAGAATAAAAAACGATTGTTTTTTGGGGATTTTTCGGGTAAAGAAAGGGGTATCGCCAGGAAGAAAAATTGAAGGTCCCCCATGCCACGGAGAAAACAAAAACGGCAAAGCACGTCCCTGCGCCGCAAGCAGATCATCGATGCCCTGAGAAAATTGATTATTGAATACGGGAGTGAGAACGTTACCGTTCGAAGGATCGCCCAGGAGATCGGCGTTTCCCAGGGGGCCATCTACCGGCATTTTAGGAGCAAGCATGAAATCCTGGATTTTCTCATTGACTACATCGAAGAAAACCTCATCGGCGACATTGAAAAAAACGATACCCAGACCCATACGCTGGTAATTCTGGAAAGCATCTTAAAAAACCATATTTCCGCCATCGAGCAGAGGAAGGGAGTTTCTTTCCTGGTGGTGGCTGAAATTATCAGCCTGGGGGACAAAAGGTTAAACCGCAAGATCTACGACGTTCTGAACAATTACATAGACCATATCCAAAATATCATCACCCGCGGCATTCAATCCAAGGAAATAAAGACCGGAATCGACCCCCGGATGGCGGCTACCACTTTCTTCGGGATCATTCAGGGGCTCGTTTCTCTCTGGGCCCTCAGCAATTACACCTTTACCCTGGAGGAAAAATATCCCGGCCTCTGGATTTTTTTCCGCCAGTCCATTCAGCAGCCCTGAACCGGAAGAATCGTCCGGGCCTGCGAGATTCAGGGCCAAGGGGGACGCCCATGATTTTCTGGCTCGCAATCCTTTCCCTCCCTTTTCTGCTTGCCGGCTTTTCCGCCCGGGAACTCAACGCCCAGCCAAAGCCCTCTTTTTCCGACTTCGAGTACCATGTGACCGAAGACGGCAACTTCGGCCTCTACAAGCCCAAAGGATGGAAGGTGGGCACCCAAAAATATCCCAACGGGAGGATGGTCTTCGTCACCGACCGCGAAAACCTGGCCCATGTGAACGTGACCTTTCTGGAAAACATCGATCCGCAGCAGGATTCCGTCAGCTTCGCCAAAGCCACCGTGAAAAACGTCAGCGCGCAGATGGCCGGCCTAAAAATCCTCGAGGCCAGGAGTACCCCCGACCGGATGCAAACGGTGGTAAGATATCAGCGGAGCGGCCCCCCAAATACTCTGATGGAAGGGAAATCTTGTTTCAACGTGAAGCGCCCCACGGCGGTGGTATTCGGCTACGAGGCGCCGGCCAGAAGGTTCCGAGAAACGGTTCCCACCCTCCTCACGATTCTTTCCAACATCACGCTCCTGGATGCCCAGGCCTATCAGAAGCTGGCCTCCCGGGGGAAGGGCGGCGGGCCGAATTTGCCGCCGATGAAGAAGGCTTCGGCCCCCGACGGCACCTGTTCCCTCTTGGTTCCCGAGGGATGGAACTTGGCCGCCGGCAAGGGGGCGGCCCTCTGCAACACTCCCGATGGGGACACGGGTTTCATCTTTACGGTGATCGAGTTTGTCGGGAAATCCCAGATCCCTTACTTTGACAGCTCCACCATCCCGGGAAATCTTCGGTACAATTACATGCCGCCCATCGATGCCCTCCTGGTGGCCATGAAGCATTTCGGTTCCACCAACCTGCGGCCTCTCGAACGATACTCGAATCCGGCCGCGGCCAACCAAGCTACCGCCTTTCTGAAACGGAAAACGGAAGCGGAGATCGCGGTGATATCCTATACCAGCAAAAACGGCGTGCCTTGCGTCGGCTATTTCGATGTGCTGGGCTCCCATCCCACCAACACCGGCCAATGGGGAATCATCCCCACCGGCATTTGGGCGCCCGCCTCCCAGTTCGGGCGGTCCCTCCCCTCCCTCATTCGGGTGGCCGAAAGCTTTCAGATCAACCAGCAATGGGCCGCCGAGCAGGTTCGCCTGGGCCTGGCCAACCTGAGGGAACAGATGAAAAAAACCTCCTCCATGATGTCCCGTTATGCCGAGGAGATGCGCCAGGCCAGCCTCGCCGCCCATCAAAACCGGATGAAAAGCATGGATTTTATCAGTTATAAGTTTTCGACTTACATGCGGGGCCAGCAAGAATGGGTGACCGGCTTGGAGGGGGGAAAAATCTACACCACCGATCACTGGGGGCTCAGCAGCGGCGGCCAAACCATCGTCGAAGGCCCGCCCTTCAACTACTACAACTACCAGGGCGATGTCCGGCATGGGCACATCCCCGTTGACATTTCCCGCGAAGTTTTCGAAGCGGTGAAGACCGGTCCTTGAGCAAATTCAAGAAGATAATCCGCCCCTTTCTTTTCTTCTAGCCTGGGGCTTCAGAGTAGCCGCTTCGGCCAAGGTTCGGTCTTGAGTTTCGCTCCCCACGCCTTTAGCTTTTCATGTACTTTTTTACTCGATGCCTATCGATCTCGATCCCCAGGCCCGGACCGTTGGGCACTTGGATGACTGAATCGCGGCATTCGAGCACGGGGTCTTTCAGGATCTCCGTCCGAAGGGGGTTTTCCGTGTACATGTGCTCGAAGATGTAAAGGTTGGACAGGGACGAGGCCCACTGCACAGCAGCGGCAATGCTCACCGCACCCGAGGCCCCTGTATGGGGGGCAACGGTCACCCCGCAGGCGCTGGCCAAGGCGGCGATCTTGCGGGCCTCGGTAAAGCCGCCGCAGCGGGCGATGTCGGGCTGGATCACGGAAACCTTTCCCCGCAGGATCAGGTCGCGGAAGCCCCAGCGGGTGAACTCCGACTCTCCCCCCACAACCGGAATCCGCAGGGAATCGGAAAGCCTCGCATATCCCTCCAGGTCATGGGGGGGAACCGGCTCTTCGAACCAAAGGATGTTGAGCGGTTCCAGCATCACCCCCAGCCGCAAGGCTTCCTCCGTGCTGAACCCGCTGTTGGCGTCCAGCATGATCCCGATTTCCGGTCCCACGGTTTCGCGGATGGCCTTGATGTTTCCCAAGTCGGTATCCACTCCCAGGCCCACCTTCACTTTGATTTTTTTGAACCCCTGGCGGACCAGGTCCCTGGCTTCCTTCACCATCTCGGAGCGCTCCATGAGCATGATGGAAGAAGCATAGGCTTCCAGTTTCTCGTGATGCCGCCCCCCGAGAAGACGGGAAACAGGCTGGTTCATGGCCTTCCCGATCAGGTCCCACAGAGCGATATCCACCCCGCTGATGGCCTCGATCATGAACCCTTTCCAGTGCCCCCGGCCCTTCATGGTGGAGAACATCCTCTCCCAGAGCACATCCACGTTCATGGGGTCGGCGCCCAGCACCACGGGTTTCAGGATATTCTGGACCACTTCCCGCGCCGCCGACGGACCCAGGCGGGTCAACGCCTCCCCGTAACCGATAAGTCCGTTTTCGGCCTCCACTTCCACGAGAGTGGCGGTCATCTCCGCCATGACGATTCCGGCGATCTTCCAGGGCTTGGCCAGGGGGACGGATAGGGTGTACGACCTTACATCGGTGATTTTCATGGATTTCTCTTCCTTTTGGGGGTATTGGAGGGAAGCATGGAATGAATTGCCCTTCCGGTTTTCCCCATTCATGATTCGTGGGGGCGGGTTTGAATCCCGCCCCTACGCCGAAAGACGAATGGTTTTCCTTGCCTCCGTTCTTGGGCCGAATTTCTTCATTCGGGGATCCCAGGGAAGAAGACTTTCCCGGCTCATTCTATTGTCAATCGGGAATCGACTCTGGAAGGACAAATCCCGAACGCTCGGGCTCGCCCTAGAAGTTCAGCCCGATCTTGAAGATGCAGAAATCGCGCTGTCCCACCTTTTCGGCCTTGCACAGCTTGCCGGAGGCCACGGCGAGGACTTCATCGAAAATTCGCTTGCCCGCCTCTTTTACGCTCTCTTTCCCCTGGACGACCGAGGCCACGTTGATGTCGATGTTGTCCTTCATCTTTTTGTATGTGTCGGCGTTGCCCGTGATCTTGATGACCGGGGCGATGGGCGATCCGGTAGGAGTTCCCCTGCCCGTGGTGAAGACCGCGATCTGGGCCCCCCCGGCCATCATGCCGGTGAGCTGATCGATGTCGTGGCCCGGGGTGTCCATGAGGACCAGGCCTTTCTTCGTGGGCGGGTACGCGTACTTGATCACTTCCTCCAGCGTCTTGGTTCCTCCCTTGTAGATGCAGCCCAGGGATTTCTCCTCAATGGTGGTGATACCGCCCGCGATGTTTCCCGGGGCGGGATTCGCGCCGCGGATGTCCTGGCCGGTGGCGATGGCCTCTTTTTCCCACCAGGCGATGAGGTCCAAGACTTGTTTGCCGATCTCCGGCGTCCGGGCTCTCTTGGCCAGCAGGTGTTCGGCCCCGATTAATTCCGTGGTTTCCGAAAGAATCACCGTGCCGCCCTTTTCGATGATCAGATCGCTGCACGCCCCCAGGGCCGGGTTCGAAGCCAGGCCCGAGGTATAATCGGACCCCCCGCACTCGGTGGCAAAGATCAACTCGGAAACGGAAATGGGTTGACGCTGAAGCTTCGCCGCGTCGGCCAGCATCTCCCGGACGATTTTTTTCCCTTTGGCCGCGGTTTTTTTCGTTCCCCCCACTTCCTGGATTTCAATGAACTCCACTCTCTTGCCGCAGGGGGCTAAAGCCTCGGCGATTTCCTTGGCCGGCAGGTTCTCACACCCGTTTCCTACGACCAGAATCGAATGCACATTCGGGTTCAGCCCAAATCCCACCAGCGTGCGTTTGGTCTGGGCCCGGTCCTCCCCCACCTGGGCGCAGCCGAACACGTTGGGCAGGTAAACGGACCCTTTTATGTTCCGGGTGATCATTTCCGAAACTCCCTGGGAGCAGACCACGCTGGGGATCACCAATACGTAGTTCCGCACCCCCACCTTTCCGTCCGGTCTCCGGTACCCCTGGAACTCCATCAAGCACCTTCCTTTCTTCCCCGATGGCTGACCACGTTGTGGACATGAACGTGCTCTCCTTTGGCAATCGCCGCGGTGGTCATGCCGATGGGTTCGCCATACTTGATCACGTCCGCCCCTTTATCGATTTCCCGGAGGGCGAACTTATGGCCCATGGGAATGTCCGAAAGGAGCTTGATCTTTTCCACCCGCCCCTGGACCTCGATAGAGACCGTGCTGCCGGTCTTCATGGGCGCAACGGCGGTGGCTACGTTGTCCTTTTCGTTAATGACGACTGCCTTCGACCTGGATGCCATTTCCAACCTCCTTCATGCAGCGTTGAAAGTCTTAGCCAAGCAAAATAATATTCAAAATACTCCAAATAGAAATTTTTGCAACTTATTTTCGGGTCTTCTCCCAATCGAGTGGGTAAAAAGGGACAAAACGACTCCATCGCCCACGCCCAGGGGGGCATCCCGCCCGGGGCGGGACAGCCTCGGCGGGAAAAATCCGGGGTTCCGGAGCCCTGGCCCGGCTTCCCCAAGGCACCGGTCCCCCGAACCCTTCGCCTCAAACGAAATCCCAGCTTAAACAGCGACAACCCCATGCATTTCCGACGCGACCCGATGGAAGAACCGCTGCCTCAGGGTGTCCGGCCCGGGCGGGATGCCGCCCTGGGCCCGGCCAACTCTCTTCCGGCAGGGGTAGACCCGGGAAGCTCAAAATCTTCCTAAAGCACCCACTCGATTGGGAGAAGACCCAGTTTTTTTAAGCACCGCATTTCTTAGCCTGGGA
>JACAEW010000037.1 GCA_013388675.1 Syntrophaceae bacterium
CTGAGGAGTATGTGAAAAATTATAAATTGCTTTGGGATATTGTTGAGGAAATGACCCTACTCAATTTCGAATTGCTGAAATCAAAAAGACCTTATCCCTGAAAAGTGCGAAAGTCCAGAATGGGGCACACGGATAAAATAGTCCGGTAACGCCTTATCGCTCCGTGTCCGTCACCTCCTTTCTCAAGAGCGATAGCCAATCGAAAATTGGCCATCAAATCATCTGGCCGAATCGCTAACGCCATTGTTAGCCATTCGGTCCCTTTAGCGAAATTGAAATGTTTTATTGAGCTTCTTGCCATCCTCAAATAGATGCAAAATTTAAGGGCATTGTCTCCTCTGACCTGCGCCCTTTTCAGCAATTCTTTATAAATGTCTTCTCGGCTATGACTAAAATCGCTTAATTCCTCAAAGAAAAGCCTGCCAAATTGTCCCTCTCCGATTTCCTTTTTTATGAGCGCATTACCTTCCTTTGAAAGGAGTCTTTCTCTGTAAGCATACTCAAAGTTTCCTCGGTTCCTGCCATAAAAATGCTTATAAATAAATATTTGAGTCAAGAGCAGCGCGACGAAAGGGCTGATGAGGAATTTTATAAGCGTCGAGCAATTCTCCAGCCATTCTGTAGATTTAAGAATCGGTCCAAGAGTGAATACAAGAAAAACAAAAGCAAAGTGTCCAAGGATTATCCCCAACCCGATAGCGGCGAGAGAATTCCTGATCCAAAACAAAAAATAAAAGCTAAATGGCACCGACGGAATCATATTGGCCAGCAAATTAAGAAAATCAATATCGGTTAAAGATATCGCTGAACTTTGCTAATATCGGGAAAATCTCTGAGGCGAAAGGTAGATCGGAGCCTCTATTGCCAGTTGAAATTTACACCTTTTGAAAAAATCTTTCGAGCGATGATTTTAGGAAGAAATCCTCACTCAACTTGAAAGCTTTTATCTGGCCAAATTCCAGCGCTCAAAGAAAAAGGGAAGGCTTCTGGCCTTCCCCTTTTTCCTGAATCGCCGAATTTCTGCTAGCGGAAATGACTCGGTTGGGTTGCTGGAACATGACGAACCCACCTTCGCCCCCGGCTACACGGGGGTGGGATTTTTAAAAAAACCCCAAATCTTCCACTTGGCCTGCCACTGGAGGAATTCGCATTCTCTTTGTTGGAGTGCTAAGCAATTGAAAAGATTGGTAGGCGGAACAGGGCTTGAACCTGTGACCTCCTGCGTGTAAGGCAGGCGCTCTTCCAGCTGAGCTATCCGCCCGTTCTTTTCTCCCACAATGGCCGAAAGGGGCAATCCCGCTATTTGGCGGGAGGGTTGCCTGCAAGATGGGCAACCACGCAGGGTTGCCCCTACAATTATGATGACCTTCGTGGGACCAAATTAAATGACAAAGAATTGTATTCTTTTCTTGGCGAAATGATTTGTCAGGCGATAATTGACGAACCCTCGAAGAATCGATATCCGCGTGAAATTCTAATCACCATGAACCCTGGATCGATTCCGAGGGGGCCATGCGAATCCTTTTATTTCAAGGCGTTCTGCACCCCGGCTTTCGCCTGGGTGACGCTTCAAAGTCTTTTTTGAAATCTTCTGGATGTTTTAAATCCGCAATCGGCAATCGGAAATCCGCCATCTTCATCATGCTGTCTCCGCCTTCTTGGCATAGAGGACGATGGGCCGTTGGTTGTTCAGGATCACGTCCTCATTGATGATGCACTCGGAGATGTTGGTCTGCGAGGGGAGTTCGTACATGATGTCCAGCATGATAGTCTCCAGGATCGAACGCAGGCCGCGGGCCCCGGTCTTTCGTTTCATCGACTCCCGGGCGATCGCCGTGAGGGCTCCTTCGGTGAAGCGCAACTTCACCCTTTCGAATTCGAAGAGCTTCTGGTACTGCTTGATCAGGGCGTTTTTGGGCTCCTTCAGGATTGCGACCAACGCGGCCTCATCGAGGTCATCCAGGCAGGCGATCACCGGCAGGCGGCCGATGAATTCGGGGATGAACCCGAATTTGAGCAAATCCTCGGGCTGGACTTCGGCGAGGATCTCTCCGAGCCTTCGCTCGGTACGAGTTCTAATTTCCGCGCCAAACCCCATGGTCTTGGCGCCGATGCGCTGTTCTACGATCCGGTCCAGGCCGACAAAGGCCCCCCCGCAGATAAAAAGGATATTCTGAGTGTTGACCTTGATGTAGTCTTGCTGGGGATGCTTCCGCCCGCCCTTGGGGGGGATGTTGGCCACCGTCCCCTCGATGATTTTGAGGAGGGCCTGCTGAACCCCTTCCCCGGAGACGTCCCGGGTGATGGAGGGGGTATCCGATTTGCGGGAGATCTTGTCGATTTCATCTATGTAAACGATTCCCCGTTGGGTCTTTTCGATGTCGAAGTCCGCGGCCTGCAGGAGGCTGAGGATGATGTTCTCCACGTCCTCCCCCACATAGCCCGCTTCGGTCAGGCTGGTGGCGTCGGCCATGGTAAAGGGAACGTTTAGAATACGGGCCAGGGTCTGGGCGAGAAGGGTTTTGCCCGAGCCGGTGGGGCCGACGAGGAGGATGTTGGATTTCTGCAGCTCCAGCCCGTCCAGCTTCAGGTGGGAGCCAATCCGTTTGTAATGGTTATGGACCGCCACGGCCAGGATTTTTTTGGCCCGCTCCTGGCCGATGACGTACTGGTCGAGGATGGCCCGGATCTCCGCCGGTTTGGGGACGGCCAGCTTGCGCAGGGCCTCCTCCTCTTTTTCGAAGTCCTCGGCGATGATGTCGTTGCAGAGCGCCACGCACTCATCGCAGATGTAAACCGCCGGACCGGCGATGAGCTTCTTCGCCTGCGACTGGCTCTTCCCGCAGAAGGAGCAGAAGAGGTTTCCGCTCCTATCCTTATCTTTTCGATCGGCCAAGGCAATCCTTTCTAAAATAAAAGTCCGGCATCAATTGAATTTCAATTCCATTCATAGGGAAGCGGAAACCGTGGTTCAGTTATTTCGAAAAACCTTGAAAGCCCTGTATTCCGGGTTCCGCCGGAATGACGGTGAAAAAAATCGCTCTTTTTCCGCCTTCCTACCGGATGACGGGTAGGGTTTTCCGGTAGATCACTTCATCGATGAGACCGTACTCTTTGGCTTGATTCCCGTCCATGAAAAAGTCCCGTTCCGAATCCTTTTCGATTTTTTCGAGCTGCTGCCGGGTGTGAGTGGCCAGGATCCGATTGATTTCTTCTTTCATCCGCAGAATTTCCCGGGAATGGATGGCAATGTCCGTGGCCTGGCCCTGGACTCCTCCCATGAGCTGGTGGATGAGGATCCGAGAATGAGGAAGGGCGAACCGCTTCCCCGGTTCCCCGGCGGCCAGGAGGACCGCGGCCATGCTGGCGGCCTGGCCCATGCACAGAGTGGAAATTTTGGGTTTCACGTACTGCATGGTGTCGTAAATGGCCAGACCTGCGGTCACCAGCCCCCCGGGAGAGTTCAAGTACAGGTGAATATCCTTGTCCGGGTCTTCCGCCTCCAGGAACAGGAGCTGGGCGATGATCAGGTTGGCCACGTGGTCGTCGATGGGAGTGCCGATAAAAATGATTCGGTCCTTGAGAAGGCGGGAATATATATCGTAAGCCCGTTCCCCGCGGGACGTCTGCTCCACCACCATGGGAATGAGTGTCATCTTGCATCCTCCGGGGCGCTTTTCGCCTCGATGATATTGGCCTGGCTCAGGAGGAAATCCAGGGTTTTTTCCTCCCGGATCGCCGCCCGGAGTTCTTCCAGGCGATCGTTTTTCTGAAATTGGTTTTTCACCGCTTCGACCCGCTGATTCATCTGGGTAGCTAGCTGTTCGAGCCTTTGCTGCATTTCGGCGTCGGTGACGGTAATGTTCTCCATCTCCGCCACTTTCTCCAGGATCAGCATGCCCCGCACCTCTTTTTCCGCCGAAGGGGCCAGGGATTCGCGGAGTTTCTGGGGATCCAGGTTGGCCGGGTCCAGTTTCACCCCCTGCCGGGCCAGCCTGGATTCGGTCCGGGCCATGATGATCTCCACCTGCCGGTCGATCATGCTTTTGGGGACGGGGAATGGATTTTTCTCCCGGAGGAAGTCCAGGAGCTTCTCTTTGGCGATCTGCACGGCCTGGGCCTGTTTTTGCTCTTCCAGGCTTTTGCGCAGGCGGTCTTTCAGCTCCTGCAGGGTTTGAAAATCCCCCGCTTCCTTGGCTAGCTCGTCATCCAGGGCGGGGAGGACCTTTTCCTTTATTTCCTTGGCCCGGACCCGGACCTTGACCTCTTTCCCGGCCAATTCCTTCCGGGAATAGTCCTCCGGCAGGGAGATCACCACGTCCTGGTCCTGGTTGAGGGGCAGGCCGACCAGTTTCTTATCCAGGCCTCCCACCAGGGTGTTGGACCCGACTTCCACCAGGTGGTCCTTCACCTTCCATCCTTCCAGGGGCTTTCCGTCGAGACTCCCTTCAAAGTCGATCAGCGCAAAGTCCTTTTCCTGGAGGGGACGGTCGGTTTCCACCGGCTTTAGTTGAGCGTGGGAATCCTGGACCCTCTTCAAACGGGCTTCCACTTCTTCCTCGGTAACCCGTACCGCGGGCTTTTCCACCGCCAGACCCCGATACCCCTCCACGGAAACCTCCGGCTTAACCTCTACGGTCACCGTGTATTTGAAATCCTGGCCGGCCTCGAAGGTGCGGTCCAATACCTGGGGTGCGGCCACGGGAGAAAGGTGATAGTCTTCCACTGCTTTTCCGTAGGAGTCTTCGATCAGTTTACTGACTACTTCGGTTTCGACCTGGGACCGGTAATAACGTTCCAGGATCGACCGGGGTACCTTGCCCGGACGGAACCCTTTCAGCTTCACGTTCCGGTTGAGATTTTTATAATGAGAGTCAACTTCCCGGGAAACCACGTCTTTGGGGATTTCGAAGAAGATCTTTTTTTCATAGGGACCCGTAGTTTCGATCTGCACCTTCATCGGCACCTCGACACGAGGGAAAAATCAACCTCTATTCTGAAAATTGACTAACAAGGGATATTTTAAAATTAACAGAAAATACAAAGTTCGTCAATGTTTTGGAGATTTCTTGGAGAATTTTGCCCCTCAGTTTTGGGATGGAAAGAAACCTTGCGGCTCGGGAGTCCCCCCTAAGCGGATGGCGGATAAAAAGCATTGGCGGGAAAGGATTTCTTTCTGGAGATCCTAGCAGGTTTCCGTGATTTGGGGGGCGGTTTGGGCGCCCGGTCACGCGAAGCGCGTGACGCCCCTGCGACGGAATCAGTAAAGGGGAGAGTCTTGTTCCGCTTTTCCGTTGATCCTCCCCCAAGCCCGGTGCTATGATGGGATTCGAGAAATGAAAAGGATACCCCAACCGGAAGAATGTTTTTTTTGCTGCTGAGGAAATACGGGGTCCCGGCGAACGTGGTCGAACACAGTCGGAAGGTCCGCACGGTGGCCATGTTTTTGTGCCGGGAGTTGAACCGCCGGGGCGAAGGGCTGGACCCGGACTTGGTGGAGGCCGGCTCCCTGCTCCATGATATCGCCAAGGTGGCCAGCCTAGAAACAGAGGAGAGTCATTCCCAGGCGGGGGCTCGACTCCTCCGGGAGGAGGGTTTTGCCGAAGTGGCGGAGATTGTGCGCCAGCACGTCGTCCTGGACTCCGGATTGGATCACGGCAGAATTACGGAAGCGGCCCTGGTCCACTACTCCGACAAGCGGGTCCAGCATACCCGGGTGGTCTCGCTGGAGGATCGATTCCGGGACCTCCGGGAGCGGTACGGCAAAACCCCGGAAGCCAGGCGTTGGCTGGACTCTTTGGAAGGGCAAAGCCGCGTCCTGGAGAGCAGGATTTTTCAGAAAATCACCATTCCGCCCGAAGGCCTGGCCGGCCTTCCGGATTGAAGAAGACGGCCGATCCGGGAAGACCCCGGGAAAATACGGTTTACAGGGAGAAAAAATACGGGATTTACCCCATTTATTTCAGTTTACAATTGGAAATATACTTTCTATAATTTACACACGAAGTTCAACGACACAATAAAAAGGAGGAAGATATGAAATTCTGGATGCTTCTTTTGATACCGGCCATTGCCTTTTCCATCGGGTGTGGCAAGCCCATCATCATGGGTACGCCCATCGACAAGGCGAAAGTGGAACAGCTGGTTCCCGGAACGACCTCGGAGGCCAAGGTGAAAGAAATCTTCGGACAGCCCGAAAAGACGGAGATGGTTTCCGGCGGCGTGACCAAATATACCTATTCTTACTATGAAGAGCAACCTCGCATCTTCAGAAAAAACGTGCAAATCAAACACGTCCTGGATGTGTACACCCAGAAAGGTGTGGTCCAGAAATACGACTTGAAAAGAGAGGGCGTGGAGGACAAATAATCGGGTACCGACCCCCAGGCATGTCCGCAACAGGGCGCGGGGGGTTCGGGATTCCGATTGGATAACCAAAAGGTGATTTTTCAGGGCCATCGATCCGCTTGCCATATCGAAACCATAATGATCTAGAGCAGGATACCCCATGGAAAACTTCTTCCATGGGGTATCCTGCTTTTTGCCCGAAGCCTAGGGTTTATGCGTTTCCGGACTTCATTTTCTCGAAGAGGCGTCCATGACTACCTATCTGATCGTTGGGAACGGGGTGGCGGGCAACTCTGCGGCCGAAACCATCCGCAAAGTTGATCCGGCGGGGAAAATCCTCATTTTTTCCAGAGAAAAATATCATTTTTATTATACCCCCGCGCTGCCCGAGTACCTGGGGGGAGTAAAACAGGTCAAGGATTTCATTATCCACGACGCTCTGTGGTACGAAAAGAACCGGATCGAACTCTTCCTGGGGACGGAAATCGCGCAGATCGACTCCCAGAAAAAGATCGCCCTGACCCCCAAGGGGGCTAAATTCTCCTACGATCAGCTCCTCCTGGCCTGCGGGGGAAAGTCCTTTGTCCCCCCCATACCCGGGGCCTCTTCGCCGGGAGTCTTCACTCTGCGGACCGTTGAGGACGCGGATGCCATTCGCAAGAAGCTCCAAGGGGCGAGCAAAGCCGTAGTCATCGGGGGCGGGCTTCTGGGATTGGAAGCGGGAAACGGCCTAAGGAAAGCCGGGCTGGAGGTTTCCGTGGTGGAGTTCTTTCCCCGGCTTCTGCCCAGGCAGACGGACGTTGTCGGAGCGGCCCTGCTGCAGCGCCAGATGGAAGAGATGGGGTTCCACTTCTACCTGGGGAAAAAGACCCAAGAGATTGCCCCGGCGCTGGGTGGGCTACGGGTGATTCTGGAAGGGGGGCCGGAACTGTTTGCCCACCTGGTTTTGATCTCCGCCGGCGTGCGGCCGGAGCTTACCCTGGCCCGGGCCCTGAATTTGGCCGTGGACAAGGGGATCAAGGTAGATGACCACATGCTCACCGGGCTGAAAGGGGTCTACGCCGCCGGCGACCTGGTGGAACACCGCGGCCGTTTCTACGGGATCTGGCCCGCTTCCATGGAGCAGGGAAGGGTGGCCGGAGCCAACATGGCCGGCCAGGAAAGAACCTACGCGGGAACGGTTCCGTCCAATTCTCTCAAGGTGGTAGGCATCGACCTCTTAGCCGCCGGAGAGCTGGATGCCGAGGGGAAGATGGAATCCGTGACGGTGAAGGACGAAGCCCGAAAGGTTTACCGCAAGCTGGTCCTGAAGGACCACTGCATCGTGGGTGCGATGCTGCTGGGGGATACCCGGGGGAAGGATGAAATCCAAAGGGCCATTCAGTCCAAAAAGGATGTCTCCCCCTGGGAAAAGGACCTCGCGAACGAGAAGTTCGATTTCTCGAAGCTGAAGTAAAGGCTTTCCCCCTTTTTCCAATTGACTCTACCCATCGAATTTAGTACATTCCTTTCAAGGGGAGGCTCGACGGATCCCTTCGGGCCTCTCCCCCCGCGAACCCCCAGGCCCCTGAGGAAAGAAGCGCCCCCGAAACCTTCATCCCCCGGATGAGGTTGCGCCCCTTTTTCCCCCTGCCCCCCTCGGTATTCCTTTTTTCCCGGCAGGCAAAGACCGGATCGACTCTGGAAAAAGGGCAGGGAACAAGGGGGAGATCATTCTTATCTGGAGAGCCCGGCCGAAGCGGATAAGGCAAGAAGGAGAAATCATTTGGTCTCAGAATTCAGGAGGAAACTCGGCGAAATTCTCCTCGACCATAAATTCATAACCGAGGATCAGCTGGCCCAGGGGATCGAGAAACAGAAGATCTCCAAAAAGCGGCTGGGAGAAATCCTGACCGAAATGGGGTTCGTGACCCAGGAGAAACTGGCCCAGGCGCTGACCGCTCAACTGGAAAAGCTAAGCCCGGAGGCGCCCCTCGTGGCCATTCCTCCCCAGATCAAGACCAAGAAGCTGGGTGAAATCCTCCTCGACTATAGCCTGATTTCCAAAGATCAACTGGCCAAGGGAATCGAAGAGCAGAAGCGGACCAACCGAAGGCTGGGCGAGGTCCTCACCGAGATGGGGCTGGTAAACGAGGAGAAACTCGCCCGAGCGCTCTCGGCCCAGCTGGGGATTCCTTATGTGGACCTGAATACGGTGGCGGTGGAACCGGAGGCCATCGACCTGCTGCCGGAGCGACTGGCCCGCAAGAACCTGGCCCTCCCCTTGACCGTTGACCGGAAGTTCGTCACCGTGGTTCTGGCCGACCCCCTGGATTTCGAGGCGCTTCACGACATCAGCTTTGCCACCAACCGGGAGGTTCGCCCGGCGATCGCGCCCATCAAGGAAATCAGAACGGCGATTCGAAAGTTCTATCATCTTTCCCAGCCCCTGGAGAAGATCCTGGGAGAGATCAAAGGGGGAGCCATCGAGGTCGTGGCCGAGCAGGACGCCGAAAGGGAATCGGAAACCATGGAGGAGGTGGCCAAAAAGGTGGATTCCCCGCCCATCATCCGCCTGGTCAACAGCGTCATCCTCCATGCCTCCCGCAACCGGGCGAGCGATATTCATTTTGAACCCCGGGAAAAAGATTTCCGAGTCCGGGAAAGGGTCGACGGGCTCCTGGTGGAGGCCTTTGAATTCCCCAAACTGGTCCAGGGGGCGGTAACCTCCCGCCTTAAGATCATGGCCCGCATGGACATCGCCGAAAAGCAGGTTCCCCAGGATGGCCGTATAAAAGTCAAGGTGGAAGGCCGGAACCTGGACCTGCGCGTCTCCTCCCTTCCTTCCCATTATGGGGAGAAGATCACCATCCGGCTCCTGGACAGCGCGGCGATCCAGCTAAACCTGGAAAATATGGGGGCTTCCAAAAGGGACCTCACCCGAATGCGTTCGATGATCGAAAAACCCCAGGGAATCGTCCTGATCACCGGGCCCACGGGGAGCGGGAAGACCTCTACCCTCTACGCCATGATCAACCACATAAAGACCGAAGCCATCAACATCGTCACCCTGGAGGACCCCATCGAATACGAGCTGAGGGGAGTGACTCAGGTAGGGATCAACGAGAAGACCGGCATGACGTTTGCTTACGCTCTGCGCTCCGTCCTGCGGCAGGACCCGGATGTGATCATGGTGGGGGAGATGAGGGACAGCGAAACGGCCAACATCGCCGTGGAAGCTTCCCTGACCGGGCACCTGGTGCTGTCCACCCTTCATACCAACACGGCGGTGGCGGCCATCACCCGGCTGAAGAATTTGGGTATTCCCGTGTACCTCATCGCCTCTTCCTTGAACGGAGTGGTGGCCCAGAGACTGGTTCGGAGAATTTGCGACCGCTGCAAGGAACCTTACTTTCCCTCCGCCGAGGAACTGGCCAAGGTCCGGTTGAGATGGAAAGAACCCTCCATTCTCCAGTTCTCGCGGGGGAGGGGGTGTCAGTCCTGCAACCACACCGGGTACAAAGGGAGGACCGGAGTTTTTGAAGTCTTGAAGATCGACCCGGCCCTCCGGGAGATCATCGACAAGGACGGGGGGGAGGAGGCGATTCTCAAGGCTGCCCTGGATACGGGAATGCGGCACATGAGCGAGGACGGGATCGACAAAGTCAACCAAGGGATCACCAGCGTGGAGGAGCTCCTCCGGGTCATCTACATGCGGGAAGAGGAGGCGGAGTCCTCCTGCCCCAATTGCGGGGAATCGGTGCGCAGGGAGTTCCCCAACTGTCCCTATTGCGGGTACGTGCTGGCGGACAAATGCCCGGGTTGCGGGGAAGCAAGGGTTCCCAGCTGGCAGTTTTGCCCCTGTTGCGGGAAAAAGTTCCGGTAATTGATTCGGAGAGGGCTAGCGGGTGCGGTTGAACCTTACCTTCCGGGGGGATTTAAATGGTATGGGTTGAATTATCGGACTCCAAGGCGGAATTGCTGAGAGAGGTCCTGGTAAATTATCTTTCCGACCTGCGAATGGAGATCGCCTACAGCCCGCAGAGAGAACTCAGGGACTTTCTGAAGAAGCGGGGGGACCAACTGGAAGAGCTCATCCATGCGCTGGAGAGGGAGCTGGCCCAAAAAGGCCGGAATATGATCAACATCGACCGGCTTCGCAAGGTGGATGTCCTCCTGGGCTTGACCGATTGGGAATTGAAGGTGGTGTCTCAATTTTTGAGGGAGGAGATGGTCCCCGAAGGGGAAACCCTCTTTGAAGAGGGTCAAAAGGCGGACCGCCTGTTTATCCTGGAGGAGGGTGAAGTTTCCCTTCGCCTTCCCGGGGGGCAAAGCTATCGGGTCCAAAGCCCGGGAAAAATGATCGGATGGTCCTTCCTGATTCCCCCCAACCGGTATATCGCCTCCGGTCGAACCCTCGTTGCCTCCAAATTGTTGGTCATGCAAAGCCCTGACTTTTATTATCTCATCCACAAGGAACCCCGGATGGGAGTCAAGGTCATGGGCAATCTCGCCCAGGTATTGGCCGGCCGGCTGCTTCAGTGGGCCGGGCGGCAGGATTAAGGCTCTTTCCTTGCAAACGATCGGCTTTCCTTGAAGGCTCCGGGTCCGGGTCGGGTGACCCGACAAGCCCCCTCCTTTACTGCCTTGGGTACCTTGCCCTCATCGGCAATCGATTCTGCGAGAAAGAACTTCTTCTCTCTCGAGGGGGGAGGGGTGAAAAAACCGATTTGGTTCTTTCTCAGGTCATTCCGGCGAAAGCCTGAATCCATTGTTTTCAATGCGTTAAGAACTTGCTGGAGTCCGGCTTTGGCCGGTGCGCCGACTTAAATTCAAATTTTTCACACCATCGGGTAGGTGGGTAATAAACCCATGAAAATAGGGTATCCGCCTACCTTCCAGCCTGATTTCATTGGTGGTATAATGCAAAATTGATTTGCGGGAATTGGGGAAAAACCGTCTTCCTGACCGTTTGAACCCTTTGCAGGAGCAGATGTCATGTATTCCATCGCCCTGAAGATGCTGATCGGCGACCGGGGGAAGTACCTGGGGATCATCATGGGCCTGACCTTCGCTTCCCTCCTGATCACCCAGCAGTCCTCGATCTTCACTGGCTTGATGACCCGGACCTACGGGTTCATCACCGACACGTCCCAGCCGGACATCTGGGTCATGGACCCCAAGGTCCAATTCATCGACGACGTGAAACCATTGCAGGATACGCAGCTTTTCCGCATCCGCGGGGTCGATGGGGTGGAATGGGCGGTGCCGCTCTACAAGGGACTGTTAAAGGCCCGCCTGGAAGATGGAAATTTCCAGATCTGCAATGTCTACGGCCTGGATGATGCGACCCTCATCGGGGGTCCCCCCACCATGATCGAAGGGAGCCTGAGTGACCTGCGCCGCCAGGATTCCATCGTGGTGAATGATGTGGGGGCTCGGACCCGCCTGGCAAAACCGCCCCGGGAACCCGGAGGAAAGCCGGTGCCTCTCCAGGTGGGAGACACGATTGAAATCAATGATAACCGGGCCATCGTGGTAGGAATCTGCCGGGTCTCCCGCACCTTTCAATCGCAGCCGGTAATCTATACGACCTACAGCCGGGCGGTCATCTTCGCTCCCCGGGAACGAAAGCTCCTTTCCTTCGTTCTGGTAAAAGCCAAGGAAGGGCAGGCCCATCAGGAACTTTGCGATCGAATCCGGAAACAGACCGGACTGGCTGCATACACCGCCCAGCAATTCAAGGACCTGACCTACGACTATTTCATGAAGAATACCGGGATCCCCATCAATTTCGGGATCGCCGTGGGCCTGGGGTTTGTGATCGGGACGGCGATCGCCGGCCAGACCTTCTACAATTTCACCTTGGAGAATCTGCGCTTTTTCGGCACCATCAAGGCCATGGGGGCCACCAACGGGATGCTTCTCCGCATGATTCTTCTGCAGGCCATGATGGTCGGAGCGATCGGCTACGGCCTGGGAGTGGGAGGAGCCTCGCTTTTCGGATATTTCATGAGGGGAACGGAACTTTCCTTCCGCCTGACCCGTGAGCTTCTGTTCGTTTCGGCAAGCGCCATCGTGATCATCGTCATCTTTTCCGCACTCATCAGCATCCGGAAGGTGATGAAGCTAGAACCGGCGATCGTCTTCAAAGGATAAGGGGAAGCCGGATTCCGAGGGGTTTTTTCCGCTGGCCAGTTGAGATTTCGATTATGGATAAGAACGGGATTGCCGTTTTGTGTTCGGGCGTGACCAAAACCTACGTGACCGGCTCCACCCGGGTCTTCGCTCTGCGCGGGGTCGACCTGGAAGTGCGCATGGGGGAGCTGATCATGCTGGTTGGCCCCTCGGGGTGAGGCAAGACCACGCTCATCTCCGTCATGGCCGGCATTCTCGACCATGACGAGGGGGAATGTCTGGTCTTCAGCCAGGACCTGAGGGCCATGGGCCAGGCTCGGAAGACCCGCTACCGGGGGGCGAATATCGGTTTCGTATTCCAGGCCTACAACCTTTTGCCCACCCTGACCGCCAGGGAGAATGTGGCCGTTCCCCTGCTGATTCTGGGCAAGAGCCACGGGGAGGCCGATCGGCGGGCAAAAGACTATCTGGAAAAAGTTGGACTGGGGGACCGGATCCATTCCTATCCCTCCCAGCTCTCCGGGGGGCAGCAGCAGAGGGTGGCCATCGCCCGGGCCCTGGTGCATGAGCCCAAGCTTTTGGTCTGCGACGAGCCCACCAGCGCGCTGGATCACGACACGGGTCGTTTGGTCATGGAGGTTCTGCGGAATACAGCCCTATCGGAGGACAGGGCGCTTATCATCGTGACCCATGATAACCGCATTTTCAACTTCGCCGACCGCATCGCCCGGATGGATGACGGGCGGGTGGTAGTAGTGGAATCCCAGGTGGCTACTCAATAAGGAGTTTTTATGGTCCGCAAATATATTCTTCCCGTTCTCTCGGGCCTGGGGGTTTTCTTCGCCGTCTGGATGGCGGTTCAGGCGGCCAAACCGGTTCCCCCCTCGAAGCCCATCGCCGAGCCGCCCCGCCCTGTTTATGAAAACAAAATCTCCGGGGCGGGCATGGTAGAGGCCAGCAGCCGGAACATCGCCGTGGGAACGCCCGTGTCCGGGATCGTGACCCGGGTGATGGTCCGGGTGGGGAACCGGGTGAAGGCCGGAGATCCCCTTTTCGTCCTGGACGACCGCAAACAACGGGCCGATCTGCAGGCCCGGGAAGCGGCCCTGGAGGAGGCCAAGGCCAGGCTGAGGAGATTGAAGGAGCTGCCCCGCCTCGAGGATCTTCCGCCGGCCTATGCCAAGGTGAAGGAAGCGGAGGCCGTCCTGGAAGACGTTCGAGTGCAACTTGAGCTCGTGGAAAAGGTGAACGATAAAAGGGCCATCAGCATCGAAGACCTGAACAAACGCCGCTTTGCCGTTCAAGCCGCCGAGGCCAGGTTGGCCCGGGCCAGAGCCGACCTTACTCTCCTGGAAGCGGGAGCCTGGAAGCCGGACCTGGAAGTGACCCAGGCCGAGGTTTCTAGGGCGGAGTCCGAAGTCCGGGCGGCCAAGGTGGAGATCGAACGGTTGACGGTGACCGCGCCGTTGGCCGGCGAGGTCCTGCAGATCAACATCCGGCCGGGCGAGTTCGCCCAAAGCGGGGTCCTCGCCCAGCCCCTTATTCTCCTGGGGGACTTGGACAAACTCCATGTGCGCGTGGACATCGACGAGAACGATGCCTGGCGGTTCCATCCCCAATCCTCGGCTGAGGCCTATGTCCGGGGGAACCCCAAGCTGAAGACCCGCTTGACCTTTGAATACGTGGAGCCCTACGTGGTGCCCAAGCGGTCCCTGACCGGCGAAAGCTCGGAACGGGTGGACACCCGGGTCATGCAGGTCATCTACAGTTTCAAGCGGGCGAACCTTCCGGTGTACCCGGGACAGCTCATGGACGTATTTATCGAAGACCGGCCCGGCCGGCCCCCGGGCCCGGCCGACCGAATCCCGAAAGGAGGAAAGCCGTGAAAAAGGCCGCCTTCCTTTGGGTCGGTTTATTCTTTGCCGCGGGTTGTGCCGCCGTCGGCCCGGACTACAAGAGAACCGATCCCCCCGTTCCCCCGAGTTTCGGTTCCCTGGAAAAAGGGATCAGCAAAGGGGAGTCCGCAGACCCAAAGCTGCTTAGCTCCTGGTGGAAGATCTTCAACGACCCGGTCCTGAACGATTTGATCGAAAAGGCCGTGGAGAGAAACCTCGACGTGCGCATCGCCCGGGCGCGGGTGCAGCAGGCCCGTGCCCTGCGGGGGATCAGCGAGTCCGGGCTTTTTCCCGAGGGTGGAGTCTCGGCGGGGTACCAGGCTTACCGAAGGACGGAGACCGGCTCAACCGGTCAGGCGCCCGGGGCAGGAGCCGCGATCCCGGGCAAACGGCAGGGAGAGGCCTACCAGGTCGGGTTCGACGCTTCCTGGGAGATCGATATCTTCGGCGGGGTCCGGCGGGAGGTCGAGGCGGCCGATGCCGACCTGGCAGCCTCCGAGGACGGGATGCGGGGTGCGCTAATCTCGCTTCAGGGGGAAGTCGCCCGCAATTACATCGAACTGCGGGGCCTGCAATTGCGGGTGAAAATTGCTCTCCACGAAGTGAAGTCCAGGCGGGAAAACCTAGGCCTGGTGGAGGCGCGCTTTCAGGCCGGTCTCGTGAACCAGTTGGACGTGACCCGGGTGAAGGGCGAACTATCCAGCGCCGAAGCGAGAATTCCCCCTCTGGAAAATGCAGTCCTGGCCGTTCTGCACCGGTTGGGAGTTCTTCTGGGGCAGGAACCCATGAGTCTGGTCGAACCGTTGAGGGTGGCCCGGGAGCTTCCCGAGGTCCCGCCGGACCTCCCGGCCGGGCTTCCATCGGAGCTTCTGCGGCGCCGGCCCGACATCCGCCGGGCGGAACGGGAACTGGCTGCGGCCACCGCCCGGATCGGGGTATCCACGGCCGAGCTCTTCCCGAAATTCTCGCTGACCGGCGTTTATGGATTTCAGAGCGACCGTCTGGACCGGTTGGTGAAGGACGGCAGCAACTTCTGTCGAATCGGCCCGAGCATTCAATGGCCCATCCTGAACTTGAAGCGGATCCTGAACCACATCGATGCCACCAAGGCGGTGCGGGAAGAAACCCTGGCCCGTTACGAAAAGACCATTCTCCTGTCCCTGGAAGAAGTGGAAAATGCCCTGGTCCTTCTATTCCAGGAAAAGGAGCGCGCCTCGGCCCTGGGCCGGGCGGTGGAATCCAATTCTCTGGCCGTGGAGTTGGCCGTCCAGCGGTACAAGAGCGGACTGCAGAGTTATCTTTCCGTCCTGGATGCCGAGTCGGCCCTCTTCACCGCTCAGGACCAGCTTGCCCAGAGCCGGCAGAACCGAGCCGTGGGCCTGGTCGCCCTCTACAAGGCGCTGGGCGGGGGCTGGGAAAATTATTA
The DNA here is from genome assembly GCA_013388675.1 of Syntrophaceae bacterium. Lineage (GTDB taxonomy): Bacteria > Desulfobacterota > SM23-61 > SM23-61 > SM23-61 > SM23-61. The sequence goes on from JACAEW010000037.1 coordinate 15,787, forward strand.
CGGGGAATGATCGTCAAGCGGCGGAAATCCAAAATCCAGTATCCAGCATCAAGCATCCAGTATCCAGTATCTATTTTTTAAGGGGGAGCTCTACCATGGGCATTCGGGTTGGAAAAGCGGCTCCTGACTTCGTCGCTCAAGCCTACTGGCGCGGGGAAATCAAAGAAGTTCGCCTCTCCGATTACCGGGGTAGATGGGTCCTTCTTTTTTTCTACCCCGCCGACTTTACCGTCGTCTGACCGACGGAGATGGCGGCAGTTGCCGTCAAATACCCCGCCTTCCAGGACCTGGGGGTCGAAGTTTTGGCCGTTAGCGTGGACAGCGTGGCCACCCATAGAGACTGGCAGGAAAAGGAACTGTCCAAAATGGTCAAAGGCGGCGCCCTTTATCCCATGGTTTCCGATGATGGCGGAAAGATCGGCACGCTCTATGGGGTCTTTGATGAAGAAAAAAAAGTGGACCTTCGGGGACGATTTCTCATCGATCCGGACGGCGTTATTCAGTCCGCGGAGATCGTTTCGGCCCCGGTAGGCCGGGACGTTTCCGAGGTGCTTCGCCAGGTGAGAGCCTTCCAGCACCACCGGAAGACGGGAGAACTCCTGCCCTGCGGCTGGCAGCCGGGAAAGCCTACCCTGCCGCCCGAAAAGGAGAGCTCCGACCTCTCCGGGAAAGTCTGGGAAGCCTGGAAGCCGAGCAAGGCGTTTTAAAAAAAGGGTCTTCTCCCAATCGAGTGGGTAAAAAGGGATAAAACGACTCCATCGCCCAGGCCCAGGGGGGCATCCCGCCCGGGGCGGGACAGCCTCGGCGGGAAAAATCCGGGGTTCCGGAGCGCTGGCC